>CAXSES010000036.1:0-14518 GCA_964236225.1 uncultured Acetobacteraceae bacterium | reverse complement strand
TGCGCCGGGTCCAGGGGCGGCTCGCCCCCGCCTTGAAGCAGGGGCGGGTCTGGGCAGAGCCCAGCCTTGCTCCGCTTACAGGTCAAATTAGGGCCGCTGGTGTAAAGAAGTGGATTCCAAAGGCCTGCCTTTGGCGGAGTTTGAGGCAGAGCCTCAACCTTCCTGGCTTCACCGGTCGCTTCGAACGGCCGCTGGTGTCACGCCTCGATGGCCCTGTCCGCGCGCAGGAAGGCCGGCGCGGCCGTGGGCTTCGACTGCTTCGCCGCGGTGATCCCACCGCGGAACGCGACCATCTGGCCGTCGCACGACCGGGGAGGGCGATAGACCTGATCGTGCGCCGTGACGGCGAAGCAGCGCCTGTTCTGCCCTGCCTGCGCAGAACGCTGCCGACGTCCGCCGCTCAGGGACATGCCCATATCGACGGGGTGCGTTAGTGTTGTCGACCGGACCGGCTGCGGAAGCCCGGACGGCAGTGCGTCCAGCAGGACTGCCCCTCAGGCTCCATGCCGGGCGATGGATCGCCGAACCCGCACCGCCGGTGGCCCGACCAGCTTGGCCCTGCCTCCGCCCGACCAGACATCGCGGATGGCGGTGTCTGCCAGGCGGAGGATGCGTCAGGACCTGGCCCCCTGGCTCGCCGCAAGGCTCCGCTCCCCCGTCCGAACGATCAGATCGAGCGCCGGACCACGCTCAGCACCATTGCGCCGAACAGCATGCCGACGGCCGCGAACACGCAGATCACAATGCGCAACCGGAAGCCGACATCGGCGGCCTCGCTGCCGAAGCTCGCCTGGAGCCGGGCGCGGGCCTGCGCGACCCGGTCGGGAAGGGGACCGGTCCCGTCGAGCACCGGAGCGGCCTGGTCGCCCAGGATCTCGGCGACCTCGGGGCGGAGCGCGGACAGGGCCCGCGCGGGATCGGGCGCCTGGCCGGCCGCCAGGACGCGGTCCAGGAGCGCCTCGTGCAGCAGGGCGCGCTGCAGAGGGATCTGGGCGGCGTAGGTGGCGACCACGCCGGTCATGCCCACCACCGCGAACGCCATTGCCAGGAACGCTGTCCAGGCGAGGCCACCCTGTCTCGATGCTTCGGCCACGATCCGCTCTCCCGCGGCGCGACATGGCCGTGGCAGCGACATCAGCCCTGTCCAGCCCAGCGTCAACCACTCCTGCGCGCGGGCGGCACCGGCGGCGCCCGTCCCGACCGGGCGGCCTGGTTGACAGCCGACGGGGCCGCCGCTATCCCGCCGGCCTTCCGGCATGCCTTGGCGCATGGTCCTCGCCCCGCGACGGCCGTGCGACAGGCGCCATTTCCGATCGCGGCCTCGCCGCGCCCGCCCGAGGTCGCGTCATGAAGATCCGCAACAGCCTGCGCGCCGCCAAGGTCCGCGACAAGAACTGCCGCGTGGTGCGCCGCCGCGGCAGGGTTTACGTGATCAACAAGAAGAACCCACGCATGAAGGCCCGCCAGGGCTGAGGCGCCCGGCGCAGAAGCAAGGCCAGGGGCTCTGCCCCCTGCTTGAAGGCGGGGACCCCGCCAGGGGAAGCCCCCTGGACGGCTTCACTTAAGTCATGGGATCAAAGGGTCATCGGACCCTTTGCGGGTCTGGGTGTAGCCTGCCAAAGGGTCCGATGGCCCGCTTGGGCCATTGGAATGGCAGGCCGAGGGAGAGCCCAGCCCTGCTTTCTTGGCGCCCTCATGGCCTGGCTCGGTGTCCGCGCGCCGCTCGCGGAACTTGCCGCACCTCCTCCGCTGCGCCATGTCTTGCACCCAAGCCCGGCCAAACGGGCGCAAGGCGGAGGGCGCCATGATCGAGTTGCCGGAACCGAAGCAGGACGTGCTGGACCGCCGCGACGAGATCGTCGCCGGCCTGTCGCGGCTGGTGCCCGCCTCCGGACTGATCTCCGACGCCTTGCGCCTGCGCCCCTACGAGACCGACGGGCTCTCCGCCTACCGCCAGCCGCCGATGGCCGTGGTGCTGCCGGAGACCACGGAGCAGGTCGCCGCCGTGATGCGCTACCTGCACGCCAACGGCGTCCGAGTGGTGCCGCGCGGCGCCGGAACCAGCCTCTCCGGTGGTGCGCTGCCTCTGGCCGACGCCGTGGTGGTCGGCCTGATGCGCATGAACGCGATCCTGGAGATCGACCTCGATGACCGCCTGGCCGTGGTGCAGGCCGGTGTCACCAACATCGGCATCACCCAGGCCGTCGCCCAGGACGGGTTCTTCTACGCCCCCGACCCGTCGAGCCAGCTCGCCTGCATGATCGGCGGCAACGTCAACATGAACTCCGGCGGCGCGCACTGCCTGCGCTACGGCGTCACCGCCAACAACCTGCTCGGCCTGCGCGTGGTCACGGTGGACGGCGAGATCCTCGACATCGGCGGCAGCCACCTGGACGCCGCCGGCTACGACTGGCTCGGCCTGCTGACCGGCAGCGAGGGCCAGCTCGTGCTCGTGACCGAGGTCACGGTGCGCATCCTGCGCTCGCCGGAGGGGCAGCGCGCGATGCTGGCGGCGTTCGCCTCCAACGAGGTGGCCGGCGCCTGCGTGGACAGCATCATCTCGTCCGGCATCATCCCGGTGGCGCTGGAGTTCATGGACCGCCCGGCGATCCACGCCTGCGAGGCCTTTGCCCACGCCGGCTACCCGCTCGACGCCGAGGCGATGCTGATCATCGAGGTCGAGGGCTCCGTCGGGGAGCAGGACGAGCTGCTCGCCAGCATCAGCGCGCTGTGCCGGCGGCACGACCCGATCAGCCTGAAGGTGTCCTCGTCCGCCGAGGAGAGCGCAGCGATCTGGAAGGGCCGCAAGGGCGCGTTCGGCGCGGTGGGCCGCATCAGCCCCGACTACCTCTGCATGGACGGCACGATCCCGACCTCGCGCCTGCCCGAGGTGCTGCGCCGCATGCAGGAGATGAGCGACAGCTGCGGCCTCAAGGTCGCCAACATCTTCCACGCCGGCGACGGCAACCTGCACCCGCTCATCATGTTCGACGCCAACGACGCCGGGAGCTTCCACCGCGCGGAGGCGTTCGGCGCCGACATCCTCAAACTCTGCGTCGAGGTCGGCGGCTGCCTGACCGGCGAGCATGGCGTCGGCGTGGAGAAGCGCGACCTGATGGACGTGCAGTTCACCCCGGTCGAGCTGGACCAGCAGCGCCGGATCAAGGCGGCGTTCGACCCGGGCTGGCTGCTCAACACGGCCAAGGTGTTCCCATTGCAGGACCAGGCGGTGCAGGACCGGCTCTCCCGCGAATGGGCGGCACCCGGACCACGGGCAGCGGCGCTCCAGGCGGCGGAATGACCGCCGGTGCGGCAGACAGGACCTCCGGACCGATCAACGCGACGTCGGCAGCGCCGAATGGCCGTTCGGTTCGGCGCGGTTCGGAGTCTCGCTCCCCGGGACGGATCAACCGGAGGCGAGCCCGTGCGATCCTGGCCAGCTCGGGTGTCTGCCCTGGCTGATTTCGCGCCCGATACCGAGGCGGGGATCGCGGATGTGGTGCGCGCGGCGCGGGCACGGGCAGAACCGCTGCTGGTGCGCGGCCGCGGCAGCAAGCTGGCGATGCTGCGCCCGGTGCAGGCGGCGGGCTCGCTGTCCACGCGCAACCACGCCGGCATCGGCCTGTACGCGCCCAACGAGCTGATCCTGTCGGCCAGGGCGGGCACCGCGCTGACCGAGGTCGAGGCGGCGCTGGCAGAGGGCGGGCAGCACCTGATCGCCGAGCCGCCGGATCTGGGCGCGCTGCTGCGGCCGGACGGCGACGCCGTGCCGCAGAGCCTCATGCCGCAAAGCCTCATGCCGCAAAGCCTGATCCCGCAAAGCCTGGGCGGGATCGTCGCGACCAACCTGTCGGGGCCGCGGCGCGTGGCGTGGGGCGCGATGCGCGACCACGTCATGGGCGTGCGCGTGGTCAACGGCGCCGGCGAGGTGACGCGCTCCGGCGGCCGGGTGCTGAAGAACGTCACCGGCCTCGACCTGTGCAAGCTGCTCGCCGGCTCGCACGGCACGCTCGGCGTCATCACCGAGGTCACGATGAAGGTGCTGCCGCGGCCCGAGCGCACCGGCTCCGTGGTGCTGGCCGGGCTGGACTCGCGCGCCGGCGTCGCCGCGCTGTCGGCCGGCCTGGGCTCGCCCTACGCGGTGTCCGGCGCGGCCTGGCTGCCGGCGGAGGCCGCGGCACGGGTCGATGGGCTGCCGCCGGGACCGCTGGCGATCCTGCGCATAGAGGACGTGGCGCACAGCACGGAGTACCGGCTGGGGCGGCTGATCGGGGAAATGGCGCGCTTCGCCGCGCCGCTGCGGCTGGAGCACGAGGCCAGCCTGGCCGCATGGGCGGCGATCCGCGACGCCCGGCCGCTGCGCGCGGATCGGGACGACGCGGTGTGGCGGGTGTCGGTGCGGCCGTCGCGCGGGCCGGCGGTGCTGGACGCGGCCGAGGCGGCGGGCCTGCGCGGCTTCCTGGACTGGGGCGGCGGGCTGGCGTGGCTGGCGGGGCCGGCAAGCGAGGCGGCGCATGCGGCCGTGTCGCGGGCGGCGCTGGCGTCGGGCGGCACCTGGACGCTGCTGCGCGCGCCGGACGGGCTGCGCGCCGCGGTCGCTGTGCTGCCGCCAGAGGCCCCGGCGCTCGCAGCGATCACCCGCAGGGTAAAGGCGGCGATGGACCCGGGGGGCGTGCTCAACCCGGGGCGGATGGTGGCGGGACTGTGAGCAGGCAAGGCCGGAGGCCCCGCTCAAGGCGAACCGTGAGAGGCCAGTTTCTCATACCAGCGGCTGCTGAGTGTGACCGATCGAGGAAGCAAGGTTGAGGCTCTGCCTCAAACTCCGCCAGGGGAAGGTCCCCTGGACCGCCTTCCCTTAAGTTGCGCCGGGTCCAGGGGCGGCTCGCCCCTGGCGGGTCTGGGCGGAGCCCAGCCTTGCTTCCTGTGACTTCCTGTTCCTTGACCCGCCACCCGGGATCGCCGCCATGCAGACCAGCTTCACCGCCGAGCAGCTTCGCGATCCCGACACCGCCAGCGCCAACGCCGTATTGCGGACTTGCGTGCATTGCGGGTTCTGCACCGCGACCTGCCCGACCTTCGTGCTGCTGGGCGACGAGCTGGACTCGCCCAGGGGCCGCATCTACCTGATCAAGGACATGCTGGAGTCCGGCCGCCCCGCGACGCGCGAGGTGGTGCAGCACGTCGACCGCTGCCTGTCCTGCCTGTCATGCATGACGACCTGCCCGTCGGGCGTGAACTACATGCACCTGGTCGACCACGCGCGGACCTACATCGAGAACACCTATCGCCGCCCCTGGCACGAGCGGGCGATGCGTGAGGTGCTGTCGCGCGTGCTGCCCTACCCGGCGGTGTTCCGCTGGGCGCTGCGCGGCGCGCGACTGGTACGGCCGCTGGCGGGTCTGGTGCCGGGGCGGGGGCTGCCGTCGCAGCGCATCCGCGCGATGCTGTCGCTGGCGCCGGCGCATATCCCTCCGGCAAGCGCGATGCAGGCGCCGCAGGTGCACGGCGCCGAGGGCGAGCGGGTCGGCCGGGTGGCGCTGCTGGTGGGCTGCGCGCAGACCGTGCTGGCGCCGTCGATCAACGAGGCGACGATCCGGATGCTGACCCGGCGCGGCATCGAGGTGGTGGTGGCCAGGGGCGTCGGCTGCTGCGGCGCGCTGACCCATCACATGGGGCGCCACGCGCAGGCGATGGAGACGGTGCGCGCCGCCCTGGCCGGCTGGGCACGCGAGACCACGGAGGAGGGCGGCAAAGGCCTGGACGCCATCGTCATCAACACGTCTGGGTGCGGCACCACGGTGAAGGACTACGGCTACATGTTCCGCGAGGAGCCGGAGCCGTGGCGCACGCGGGCGGAGCGGGTGTCGGCGCTGGCCATGGACATCTCGGAATACGTGGCGAAGCTGGGCTACACGCCGGCGCGCGCGGCGTCAGGCTTGCGCGTGGCCTACCACTCCGCGTGCTCGCTGCAGCACGGGCAGAAGGTGACGTCCGCGCCCAAGGCGCTGCTGAAGCAGGCGGGCTTCGTCGTGGTGGAGCCGCGCGAGCCGCATCTGTGTTGCGGATCGGCCGGGACCTACAACATCGTGCAGCCGGAGATTGCGGGCCAGCTCCGCGAGCGCAAGCTGACCAACCTGCGCGCCGCCAGGCCCGACCTGGTGGCCGCCGGCAACATCGGCTGCCTCACGCAACTGGGCGGCGGCGGGCTGCCGGTGGTGCACACGGTGGAACTGCTGGACTGGATGCAGGGCGGGCCGCGGCCTGCGGCGCTGGACCAGGTCGGGCGTGAGCAGGCGACGGGGCCAGGCCGGGACTCGTTCGGCGGCGTCGCACGGCCGCGCACCAGCGGTCGGCGGACAGCATCCGGCGTGGACGGGAGGGACGGCGTGGACGCGGCGGGACTGGATGGCATTGACGCAGGCCTGGGCGGGCCGGCGGCCATCAAGGCGGCAGAGGCCGGGCGACCACAGGTGCCCCGGCGCTGAGAAGCGAGCGGCACACGGGCCAGGCGGAGCGTCAGCGGTTGGGAGCACGGCGGATGGACAGGGCGTGGATGCCGCGACGATGCGACGGCATGAAGAACACGGCGCCGATCGGCGCCAGACCGGGAGGGCTGAAATCGGCCCTGCGCCTGGCGGTGCTGCTGACGGGTGGCGGGGCACTGGCCGTGGCGCAGGCCGCAGCGCAGACGGCCAGCCCGCAGGTGGTCACGGAGCACATGATGACCGCGCTGCAGCAGGCGACAGACAGCACTGCGGCCAGCATCATCGAGGCGCATCTGCGGGTCTACCTGCTGAAGCCGGCGACCCCGGCCGTGTCGCTGCTGGTGGAACGCGGCAACCGCGAGCTGGGTGCCAGCCAAGCCGGCGAGGCGATCAACGACTTCTCCTCCGCAATCGACCTGCAGCCGGAGCTGGCCGAGCTGTACCGCCTGCGCGCATTGGCCCGGTTCCAGGCCAACGACTACCTCGGCGCGGTGCACGACCTGGAGCAGGCGGTGCGCACAGAGCCGCGCGACTTCGTGGCGTTCGACGACCTGTCGCACATGGCGGAGCAGCATGGCGACGCGAAGGGTGCCTACACCGCATGGAAGAAGCTGCTGGAGCTGGACCCGAAGACGGAGGGCGGCGACGCCCGGCTCGACGAGTTGCGGCGCAAGGCGTACGGGCAACCGACCTGAGGCAAGGAAGGTTGAGGCTCCGCCTCAAACTCCGCCAAAGGCGCGCCTTTGGAAACCTCGAGTTGGGCCTTGTACCGCTCGCCTTTCCTTCACGTGTGCAGGTCCAGGGGCGCTGCCCCTGGCGGGGTCCCGACTTGAAGCGACGCAGGGCAGAGCCCTGGCCCTGCTTCCCGCGGCTCAGCCGATCTGGATCGACTGCACGGCCTCCTCCAGCTCCGCAAAGCCGGGCATGTACTGCGTCGGCACCAGCTTGCGCCCGGTCTCCACGCTGACCTGCGGCGCCATGCCGTGCAGGTGGGCGACGAGGACGCCGCGGATCACCTCGTAGAACTTGATGTCCTCCTCGACCACGCCCTTGATCCGGGTGGCGAACGGCGCGGCCATGCCGTAGGCCAGCAGAACGCCGAGGAAGGTGCCGACCAGCGCGCCGCCGATCATCTCGCCCAGCACCGCCGGCGGCTCGCTGATGTGCCCCATGGTCTTGATCACGCCGAGCACCGCCGCGACAATGCCCAGCGCCGGCAGGGCATCGGCGATGGTCTGGATCGCGTGGCTCGGGTGCATCTCCTCGTGCAGCGTCTTCTTGATCTCGCGGCTCATGAGATCCTCGATCTGGTAGGGATCGTCGGCGTTCATGCCCACCATCCGCAGGTAGTCGCAGATGATCGCGGTCGCGTGGTGGTCGGCCAGCACCTTGGGAAACTTCTGGAAGGCCGGACTCTCCTCCGGCTTCTCGATGTGCGCCTCAAGCGCCATCGAGCCCTTCGTGGTGGCCAGCCGGGTCAGGAAGTACAGCAGGCTCAGCAGCTCGATGTACTCGGCCTTGTGGAAGCCCGAGCCCTTCAGGATCTTCTTGAAGGCGCCGATCGTGTGCTTCACGTCGTGCATGCTGTTGGCCATGACGAAGGTGCCGATGGCGGCCCCCCCTATGGTGAGCAGCTCGAACGGCATCGCCTCCAGCAGCGGGCCGATGGCGCCGCCGGACATCAGGAAACTGCCGAACACGCAGGCGAACAGGAAGCCGAGGCCGCCAAGGGTGAGCATCGCGGCGTCCTCAGTGTGAGGCGGGCGGCATCGCCGCCGGCCGCTGGAAAGAGGAGCCGGGCGCGATCTCCGCCGTCGCCACGACCGCGGTCATCGGGACCGGACCTGGTGCGGCCGGAGCGTCGGGGACACGGCCAGGCGCCTCGCGCAGCACGGTGATGGCGATCCGGCGGTTCGCGGCGGCCAGCGGCGTGACCGGCAGCAGCAGGTCGCGATCCGCGTCGCCGGTCACGCTGCGGATGCGCGACTCCGGCAGGCCCGCCTCGGCCAGCACGCGGCGTGTGGCGTTGGCGCGCTCCGCAGACAGCTCCCAGTTGGAGCGCTCGCCGCCATGGTAGGGCGCGGCATCGGTGTGGCCGGTGATGGCGATCTGCTCTGGCAGGCGCAGCAGCACCGGGGCGATCTTGCGAAGCAGCAGGCGGGCGCGGTCGTTGACGGCGGCGGAGCCGGTGGCGAACATCGGGCGCGCCTCCTCGTCGATGATCTGCACGCGCAGACCGTTGCGCGTCACGTCCACAGCGAGCTGATGCGACAGCTCCGCGTAGGCCGGGTCGGCCTCCAGGGCCTGCCTGATCTCCGCAGCGGCGGCCTTGAACGCGGCACGCTCCTGGGCTGCCGCCTGGGCCGCGTTCTGGGCAGCGATCCTGGCGTCGGCGGCCTTGCCAGGGTCGGCGGGGGCGTGCGCCTCCGTCAGCAGCCGCTGCGCCACGCTGTCGGGCGAGGCATCACCCGGCGAGCCGGGACCGGCCGGGCCGGGCGCCGGGCGCGCGGCGGAACCTGCGGCGTCTGGCGGCACCTCGCTGCGGCCGGGTTCGCGCCAGTTCATGGTCTGCGCCGGGGTGTCGCTGTCGTCGTCCTCGACATTGGTGGGCGGCGCCTTGGCGTTCATCACGGCGAGCGCGCCCTGGTCGGACAGCAGCGGTCCGTGATCGTAGGGGGTGTGGCCGCCGAACGGGCCGCCCTGCCCCGCCGGGCTCCGGTTACTGCCGATCACGGGGCTGAAATAGTCGGCGATGCCACGGCGCTGCGCCTCCGTGGTGGCGTTGAGCAGCCACATCAGCAGGAAGAAGGCCATCATCGCGGTCACGAAATCCGCGTACGCCACCTTCCATGCGCCGCCATGGTGGCCGCCCTCGACCACCTCCTCCCTGCGGATGACGATGGTCGCCTTGCCGTCCTTCTTCGCCATCAGCCGCACCGCCTTTCCGTCGTAGGCAGCATGACCGGTCGGGTTTAACCGGCTGCTAATGGCGGGGCCGGCAGGAAGGCAAGGTTGAGGCTCCGCCTCGAACTCCGCCAAAGGCCCGCCCTTGGAGCCCACTTGCCGAAGGGAGGAGCTTCCACAGGCTCCATGCTTCAAGGAGGGCTTTCGGCGGGTCCGGGCGCAGCCTGGCGCCACGGTGCCGGGTCACGGCACGCCAGGCGCGGGGCCTCGAGGAGAAGGCAGCACGGTGCCGGTCAGTCCGGGACGCCCGATCGCACGGTAGACGCGGTAGCGTTCGGCCATCCTGCCGCCGCGCGCACGGACCAGGACGCCAATCTGTCGCGCGTCGGCCCAGAGCGCGTCGTCCGGGCCGTCCCGACGGCGCTCGCTGCGGAGCAGGAACACGGCCCGCCCGCCCACGGGAACCCGCGGCAGGTCGAACGTTGCCCAGCGTGGCTCCACCCCAAGCACCGCCGGCACACCCTGCCACGCCAGCTCCGCCGCCAGGCCATACTCGTCCGCGGCCAGAGGCAGCGCCGCCACCTCCGCAAGCCCCGGTGCCGCCGGTGCCGCGTCGCGTGCCGCCGCGCCGTCCGGCCCATCCTGCGGAGCGGGCGCGGGCGCATCCAGCGATCCGGCTCGCGTCGCGTATCCCGCCCCCTGACGCGCAAGCTCGGTCCAGCCACCAAGACGGGCCAGAGTGGGGTCGAGAGCGCGCGGCAGCGGGAACGGCGCCAGCGCGGCCTGCAGATAGACCGGGATCGCCAGCACCAAGCCAAGCGCCGCCGCCGGACGCCAGCGCCGCACCAGGCCGCCCGCCACGATCGCCGCCGCAGGGTAGAGGATCGCCGGCCAGTTCGCCTGCACCCGATCGCCCGTGGCGTGCTCCAGGAACACCATCGCCCCGGGCAGCGTCAGCGCCGCCAGCAGCGCCAGCCCCGGGTCGCGCCAGCCGCGCGCCGCGCGCCACATCCCCGCCACGCAGACCGCGAGCACCAGCGGCGTCGCCAGCGCGAGCTGCCCGGCCAGCAGCTCCGCCTCGAACCGCAGCGCCTGCGCGGGATGCCAGTCCGCGGTGCGCCCGCCCTGCCTGCCGAGGCTGGCCCAGCCATGCGCCGCATTCCACGCCAGGTCCGGCGCGAACAGCAGCGCCGCCAGCGCCCCGCCCGCCCACGGCCACGGCGTGCGCAGCCAGCCCCGCCCGGCCGGCACCGCGACCAGCCACAGCGCCAGCCCGACGCCGAGCAGCAGCGCGGTGTACTTGCTCTCCAGCGCGCACCCGGCCGCAAGCCCGGCCGCGAGCCACCACGCCCCGCGCCCGGTGCGCAGCAGACGCCCCAGCGCCGCCAGCGCCGCGCACCAGAAGAACAGCAGCGGCGTGTCCGGCGTCATCGTCACCGCGCCCACCCCGAGCAGCAGCGTGGCGTTGAGCAGCGCCGCCGCCGCCATCCCGGCGCGGCGGCCCGGCAGGAAATCCTCGGCGGCAACCCACAGCAGCGCCGAGCCCAGCGCCGCCGCCAGCGGCGCCAGCAGCCGCACCCCGAGCCGGGTGTCGCCGGCAAGCGCGGTGCCGGCGCGAATCCACAGCGCCACCATCGGCGGATGGTCGAGGTACCCCGGCGCCGGCGCGCGCGACCAGATCCAGTAGTAGGCCTCGTCCGGGGACAGCGGCGCGAGCCCTGCCACCAGCAGCCGCAGCGCGGTGAGCGCCAGCAGGGCGAACAGCGCCGCGAGCGGAACCCGACACGCCGTCACGCCGGCAGCGGCGGGACCGGGATGCTCGCCGGCCCCGGCCAGAACCGGCGGGCGGTCCCCGATGTCAGCCATCGGCGGCACCAGGGCCATGCCGGGCGCGGCCAGGGCGCCACGCGCGGAACAGCCCGGCGGCACCTGACGCGAACGCCGGGCGGCCCGCCCCGGAACCGGGGGCTAAAGCGGCACGCCGGCGAGGCTGCGGCTGGTGCGGATGGTCTGCAGGGTCTGCACCCTGGCCACGCCCGGCGTGGCGGTGAGCCTGCGGGTGAGCTGGTTCTCGTGCGCGGTGTCGCGCGCCACGAGGCGGAGCAGGAAGTCGCCGCCGCCGCGAATCATGTGGCACTCGCGCACCTCCGGCCAGAGCGCCACCAGCGCCTCGAACGCCGAGAGCACCGCCTCCTTCTGACCGTCCAGCCCGACGATGGCGAAGAACGTGATCTCCCAGCCCAGCACCTGCGGGTTGGTGTCGGCATGGTAGCCGCGGATGATTCCCGCCTCCTCCAGCCGGCGCACGCGCCGCAGACAGGGCGGCGCCGAGATCCCCGCGCGGCGCGCCAGCTCGACGTTGGTCATGCGGCCGTCCTGCTGCAGCTCGTCGAGGATGCGCCGATCGATCCCGTCAAGCTCGGACTGGGTGGTCGTGTCCATGTCACCGCGCGTCACGGCCGGAGGGCTGGAATGCCGCTCGGCCGCAGCAGGATCGGTCCGCGGGGGCGATGGCGCAAGACCAAAGGCCGGGCAGGCAGCCGAGCTTTTTCCCGCCCGCCCTCCGATGTCCCAAGCAGCCCTGCGGGCCCGTCGGGCAGTTGCGTCGAAGCCCAAGGCTCCCGAAAACCCCTCCCCCGGCAGGAAACCTCCAGGGACCCGGCCTTTCGCTGAGTCCGAGGCAGAGCCTCAAACCTGCCTGCTTCCCGCGCCCGGCGCGGCGCCCACGGAACGGCGCGTCCCCGGGTCCCAGGCGCTTGCTTGCGCGGCGCTGCAACCGCCCGGTAACGTATCCCATTGCCGGGGACAGGATCGCCGATGCCGCAGACCCACCGCACCCGCCTGCTCGTGATCGGCGCGGGACCGGCCGGCTACACCGCCGCGATCTACGCGGCCCGCGCCAGCTTCCAGCCGATCCTGGTGGCCGGCCTGCAGCCTGGCGGCCAGCTCACGATCACCACCGACGTGGAGAACTACCCCGGCTTCGCAGAGGCGGTGCAGGGCCCGTGGCTGATGGAGCAGATGGCGGCGCAGGCGGCCCATGTCGGCACCCGCCTCATCGACGACATCATCGTCGGGACCGATCTCGGCCGCCCGCCGTTCCGCTGCGCCGGCGACTCCGGCGACACCTACGTCGCCGACGCCGTGGTGATCGCCACAGGCGCCTCGGCGCGCTGGCTCGGCCTGGACTCAGAGACGCGGCTGCGCGCCGGCGGGGTGTCGGCCTGCGCGACCTGCGACGGCTTCTTCTTTCGCGGCAAGGAGGTCGCGGTGATCGGCGGCGGCAACACTGCGGTCGAGGAGGCGCTCTACCTCACCCACCACGCGACCAAGGTGACGCTGATCCACCGCCGCGACTCGCTGCGCGCAGAGCGCATCCTGCAGGACCGGCTGTTCGCGAACCCCAAGATCGAGGTGATCTGGGACAGCGAGGTCGACGAGGTGCTGGGCCAGGGGCAGCCGGAGACGGTGTGCGGCCTCAGCCTGCGCAACCGACGCACCGGCGCGCTGTCCCGCCTCGCCGTGGACGGGGTGTTCGTGGCGATCGGCCACACGCCCAACACCGGGGTGTTCGGCGGCCAGGTCATCCTGGACGCAGAGGGCTACATCGTCACCGAGTCGGGCAGCACGCGCACCAGCGTCGACGGCGTGTTCGCGGCCGGCGACGTGGCCGATCGGGTGTTCCGCCAGGCCGTCACCGCGGCGGGGACCGGGTGCATGGCCGCGCTGGAGGCCGAGCGCTGGCTCGCCGGGCAGGGCGACATCGTGGCCGGGCAGGTCGCCTCCATTGCCGCGTACTGAGCCCCGGGCTGAGCAGGCCCCCACGGGGGGCGTCTCGGACGAGGCGCGCGCCACAGGCCAGGAGCGGTGATGGACTGGGACAAGCTGCGGGTGTTCCACGCGGTCGCGGAGGCCGGCAGCTTCACCCATGCCGGCGACACGCTCAACCTCAGCCAGTCCGCGGTCTCGCGCCAAATCTCGGCGCTGGAGGAGGCGCTGGCGGTGCCGCTGTTCCACCGCCACGCCCGCGGCCTGATCCTGACAGAGCAGGGCGAGAGCCTGAACCGCACCGTGCGCGAGGTGTTCGCCAAGCTCGCGATGACCGAGGCCCTGCTCACCGAGAGCAAGGAGAAGCCCGCGGGCCGGCTGCGCGTGACCACCACTGTGGGCTTCGGCGCGTCCTGGCTGGCGCCGAAGCTGCCCGGCTTCCTCGCGGCCTACCCGGACGTGACCGTCAGCCTGCTGCTCGACGACGCCGACCTCGACCTCGCGATGCGCCAGGCCGACGTGGCGATCCGCATGCACCCGCCCAGGCAGCCCGACCTGGTGCAGCGCCACCTGATGGAGATACGCTGGCTGGTGTGCGCGGCGCCCGAGTACTGCAAGGCGCATGGCGTGCCGACGCGGGCCGAGGAGCTGGACGAGCACAGGCTGATCCTGTTCGGCGACTACCACGCGCCTGTCGCCGACATGAACTGGCTCGCCGAGGCGGGGCGCAGGCCGGGGCAGCCGCGGCGCGCCCTGCTGGAGGTCAACAGCCTGGCGGCGATGGCCACCGCGGTGCGCGGCGGGCTCGGCATCGGCGCGCTGCCGGACTGGATGGGCAGCGACCTCGACGGGCTGGTGCGGCTGCTGCCGGAGACCAAGGCGCCCAAGGTGGACGCCTACTTCGTCTACCCCGAGGAGCTGCGCAGCTCGAAGCGGGTCATGGTGTTCCGCGACTTCCTGCTGGCACGGCTGCAGGAAAGGGACTGAGGGCGGCGGCCTGAGGCAAGCAGGGCCATGGCTCTGCCCCCACGCCTAAAGCGGGGACCCCGCCAGGATCTCGCCTTTGAAAACCAGCACTCAAGCGTAGCGGCCTTCACTTACTTACCGCCCGCCTCGCACTTACCGGCCTGATCTGGCTCATGCTCGCTGAGGTCATCGCGGGCATCTGCTTGCGCCGCGTCATCCTGGGCGCAGGCTCGATGCAGAACCATCCGCACACGGTCTTGCTTGGCGACAAAGCTGTCTATGACTTCAACGTGCCCGTAGGAAATTCCCACATGGGTCTTCTGCCTTGATCAGCCGGGGCCAATCACTGGGTTCAAGGAACTCAGAACCGGGGAAAACCATGACCAGAGTCTTCG
>CAXSES010000035.1:6888-14551 GCA_964236225.1 uncultured Acetobacteraceae bacterium | reverse complement strand
GCCCCTGGCGGGTCTGGGCAGAGCCCAGCCTTGCTTCCTAAAAGGAGGGTGGTGCCACGCAGGCAGCCGAGCGCGCCATCTGGCGGCTGTCGGCCCACCCATGCGGCAGGCGCATGTGCCGTATGAGCGACGGCCTGCTTTCATGTCCCGCCGAGCCACCCCATTGTTGCAGTGCACCATAACGCCCTTACCGAAAGGGAGCACCGCAATGACCAGGATGCTCGTCATCATCACCGCCGCCCTGGCCCTGGCCTGGGTCCCGAGCCAGGCCTCGCGCATCGGCGCCGCGCATGTCAGCGCGCCGACCCTGTCCTCGCCAGCCGTGACGATGCCCAACCGGTTCTCCGGCACCGCCCTGCGCTGAAGGCTGGTCTCTGTCACCGCCGCGGGCGAGGCGGAAAGAAAGGTTGAGGCTCTGCCTCATCCGCCAGGGAAAGGTCCCCTGGACCGCCTTCCCTCAAGGTGCGCCGGGTCCAGGGGCGGCTCGCCCCCGCCTTGAAGCAGGGGGCGGGTCTGGGCGGAGCCCAGCCTCGCTTACGCCAACCACCCCTCGCGGCGCCGCATTGCACCGGACCTGCCACGCCGAAGCCGCTCGCAGAAGCCGTTCAACGCATGAATCCCCGGTATTGCTTGCCGGGTGCGTGGCCTACGCCTCGCGCAGCCGGTGCATGCTGGGCTTCAGCGCCGGGTAGAGGTCCTTGAACACCGCGAAGCCTTCGTCGTAGGCGCGCGCCGCGTCCGGCCGCGGCGTGGCGCGCTCCCGCAGCGTCACCCACCCGGCCTCGGCCTGCGCCGGCGTGGCCAGGCCGGCGCCGAGTGCCGCCAGCAACGCCGCGCCAAGCGCCGCCTCCACCTCCTGCACGATCGTTCGCACCGGGAAGCCGGTGACGTCGGCGACGATCTGCATCCACAAATCGGAGCGCGCCGCCCCGCCCACCACGATCAGAGTGTCGTCGAGCGCCGGCACGGACATCCGGCCCGCCTCGATGTTGTGGCGCAGCGCGTAGGCCACGCCTTCCAGCACCGCGCGATACAGGTGGGCGCGGGTGTGGAACAGGCTGAGGCCGACGAAGGCGCCGCTGGCCCGCCCGTCCCAGATCGGGCTGCGCTCCCCGGCGAGGTAGGGCAGGAACACGAGGCCGTCCGCGCCCGGCGGGACGTGCGAGGCGGCGTCGTCGAGCAGGGCGGCGGCGCGTCCCTCGCCGGCGCGCTCGCGGGCCAGTTCGGAGCCGCAGAACTGCTCGCGGAACCAGGCCTCCGCGGCGCCCGCGGTGATCGCGCCGCCGAAGGTGTAGATGTCGTCCGCGCCGCGGAACACGTGCGGCATGGCGACGAGCCCGTGCGCCGCGTCCGCCCGCCGCGTGATGGTGCCCCAGCACATGCTGGTGCCGATCATCGCGACGTGCTGGCCGGAGCGGGTGGCGCCGGCGGCGAAGGTGGCCACCGCCGCATCCACGCCGCCGGCCACGATCGGGGTGCCCGCCCGCAGGCCGGTGGCCTCGGCCCATTCCGGCAGCAGGCGCCCCACGACCTCGCTCGACTCGACGAGCCGCTCCGGCATCATCGCGGCGGGGATGCCAAGCGCGTCGAGCATCGGCGCCGACCAGCCCCGCGCCGCCATGTCGTAGACGCCGCCGATGTTGCCCGCGGAGGAGTGGTCCACCGCGACGGCGCCGGTCAGCCTGGCGATGATCCAGGCATTGGGCGGCAGCAGCCAGCGCGTGCGCGCCCACACGTCCGGCCGCTCGTCGCGCAGCCACAGCATCTTGGTGAAGCCGTAGTAGCTGTCCACGCCGTTCGCGGTGACGGCGCGCAGCCGGTCCAGGTCGATGCCGGCGCGCACCGCCCGCACCTGCGCCTCGGCGCGGCGGTCGAGCCAGATCAGGCACGGGTGCAGCGGCTCCAGCGCGGCATCGACCGGGATGCCGGAGCCGCCGTACAGGCTGCTGATGCACACGGCGCGCACGTCGATCGGCGTGGCCGACGCGCCGGCCCCGTCGCCCGTGCCCGCCTGCTCCATGCAGCGCGCGATGCAGGCGAGCACCGCGTCGAGCCACACGGCGGGCTGCTGCTCCGCCCAGAGCGGGCGTGGGGTGTCCGGCTGGTACGACCGGCTGGCCTGCGCCAGGATGCGGCCACTCGCGTCGGTGAGCAGCGCCTTCGTGCTCTGCGTGCCGATGTCGACCCCGATGACGTGCGCCACGTCAGGCCACGACCAGGGACTGCGGCCCGCCCCGCCTTGCGCCCTGCGCCGGGGCGGCTCCGCCGGCACCTTGCGACGGGCTCGGCCGCGCCGGCATCCTGATCGGGTCGAGCGAATCTGCCATCGTCACCGTCCCGCCCCATCGCTCCGGCCTGCGCCGGTCGGCTTTCGTTCCTGCTAGGCCCTGCGCCCGTGGGAAGGCCACGCGCGCTTCGACACGACGCTGATAGTTTCTTGCGCCCGGACGGTCCAGGCCATCAGCAAGAAAGGCCGGGCTCCGCCCGGACCCGCCAGGGGGGGAGCCCCCCCTGGACCCGGCGCAACTCAAGCAAGGCCGGTCCAGGGGGCTCCCCCTGGCGGGGTCCCCATCTTCAAGCACGGAGGCAGAGCCCCTGGCCTTGCCTTCCCTAGCGCCGCACGCTCGTCGCCACGTCCAGCCACACCGCCAGCAGCAGGATCACGCCCTTGACGATCATCTGCCAGAACGTGTCGACGCTGAGCATCGACATGCCGTTGTCCAGCGTCGCCATGATCAGCGCCCCGATCAGCGCGCCGAACACCGTGCCCGCGCCGCCGCGCATCGAGGTGCCGCCGATGATGCACGACGCGATCGCGTCCAGCTCCAGAAGCGACCCGGCCGAGGGCGAGCCGGCCGCGAGCCGCGCCGTGGTGCTGATCCCCGCCAGCGCCGCCATCGCCCCCATCAGCGAGAACACCAGCAGCTTCACCCGCGCCACGTTGACCCCTGAGAACCGCGTCGCCTCCAGGTTGCCGCCGACGGCATAGATCCTGCGCCCGAACACGGTGCGCCGCGCCATCAGCGTGAACGCGCCCAGCAGCGCCAGCACCACCAGCACCGGCATCGGCACGCCGCGGTACGAGTTCAGCAGCCACACGAAGCCGAACACCGCCGCCGCCGCCACGCCCAGCCTGGCGCCGTCCGCCCACGCCGGCGCCGCGGCCAGCCCGAGCGAGCGGCGCCGCCCCCGCCCGCGCAGCGTCACGAACGCGATCCCCGCGAACAGCAGCACCGCCAGCCCCCAGCCGGCGGCGCCCGGCAGGTAGCTCTGCGCCACCGCCACCAGAGAGCGCGACACAGGCGAGATCGTCACCCCCCCGGTGATGCCCAGCAGCACGCCGCGGAACGCCAGCAGCCCGGCCAGAGTGACGATGAACGACGGCACCCGCAGGTAGGCCACCCAGTAGCCGTTGAACGCCCCGATCGCGGCGCCGGCGGCCACCACCACTGCGATGTTGACCGCCACAGGCAGGTGCCAGCCCACGTCGAGCAGCGCCGCGACCCCGCCCAGCAGCCCGAGCAGCGAGCCCACGGACAGGTCGATCTCGCCGGAGATGATGACGAACACCATGCCGCAGGCCAGCATCCCTGTGATCGCCATCTGCCGCAGCAGGTTCGACAGGTTGCGCGGGGTGAGGAAGTCGCCGCCGGTGAGCTGGCTGAACAGCGCCCACAGCACCGCGATGGCGATCACCAGCGCCAGCACCTTGTAGCGCGCGAACGCGGACTTGAGCTGCTCGGCCCGCAGCGTGCGCCGCCGCTCGGCCGGCGCCGCGCTGAGCGCCGCCGGCGTCGGCAGGGCCACGACGCTGGCAGGAAGCGTGGGATCGGGGACCAGCGAGGCTTCGTTCATTCTCTGTCTCCTCTGGTCGGCTTATGCCAACGGCCCTTGGGTATGACCGGTCCAGGCAAGCAAGGTTGAGGCTCTGCCTCAAACTCCGCCAAAGGCAGGCCTTTGGAATCCATTACTTAAGTCAAGCCGGTCCAGGGGCGGCTCGCCCCTGGCGGGTCTGGGCAGAGCCCAGCCTTGCTTGCTTCCAGGTCCAATGCCCGGCTCAGGCCGCGCGGGGCAGGGGGGTGATCGCGGCCGACAGCACGCGCTCCTGCGTCAGGGTCTCGTCGTTGACGAAGTCGCCGCGGAGCTGGCCCTCGCCGATCACCAGCACGCGGTCGCTGATGCCCAGCACCTCGGGCAGCTCGGAGGACACCATGATGATCGACACGCCGCGCTGCACCAGAGCGAACATCAGCCGGTAGATCTCGTATTTTGCGCCCACGTCCACGCCGCGCGTCGGCTCGTCCAGGATCAGCACGCGCGGGCCGGGCTCCAGCATCTTCGCGATCACCGCCTTCTGCTGGTTGCCGCCCGACAGGCTGGAGATCGCCAGCAGCGGGCTCGCCGCCTTGATGCGCATGCGCGCGATCGCCGCGCCGATCGCCGCGAACTCGCGCCCCTCGTCGATCAGCCCCGACCCGGCGAAGCGTCGCAGCACCGCGAGCGTGATGTTGTGGCCCACCCCCAGCCCAGGCACGATGCCGTGCGCCTTGCGGTCCTCGGGCACCATGCACAGCCCCTGGCGCACCGCCTCCTGCGGCGAGCGCACCCGGATCACCCGCCCGTCCAGCCGCACCTCGCCCGAATGCGCCCCCGCGTACGCCCCGAACAGCGCGCTCACCAGCTCGGTGCGCCCGGCGCCGACCAGCCCGGCGACGCCCAGGATCTCGCCGCGCCGCAGCGCGAAGGAGACGTTGTCCACACGCCTGCGCAGCCGGTTCTCGGGATCGAGGCAGGTGATGCCGATCGCCTCGAACACCACCTCGCCGATCGGATGCTCCTCGCGCGGGAACAGGCTGGTCATCTCTCGCCCGACCATCATGCGGATGATGTCGCGCGTGGACAGGTCGCGCATCGGCGCCTCGCCCACGAAGCGGCCGTCGCGGATCACCGTGACGCTGTCCGCGATCGCCTCGATCTCCTCGAGCTTGTGCGAGATGTAGACGCAGGCCGTGCCCCTCGCCTTGAGGTCTGCGATCAGCCGCAGCAGGATCGCCGTCTCGGACTGCGTCAGGGACGAGGTCGGCTCGTCCAGGATCAGCAGGCTCGCGTCCTTGCTCAGCGCCTTGGCGATCTCGATGAGCTGCTGCTCGCCGCCGGCGTAGTGCGAGACCGGCCTGGCCACGTTGATGTGGCCCATGCGCAGCCCCGCCAGCAGCGCGCCCGCCTCGGCGTACATGCGGTCGAAGTCGATCAGCCCGCCCACCACCGGCTCGCGCCCGAGGAAGATGTTCTCCGCGACCGAGAGCTGCGGCACCAGCATCAGCTCTTGATGGATGATGACGATGCCGGCGGCCTCGCTCTCTCGGATCGAGGCGCAGCGCAACGCCTCGCCGCGCCACAGGATCTCGCCGCCCCAGGTGCCGTAAGGATAGACCGCGGACAGCACCTTCATCATCGTCGACTTGCCTGCGCCGTTCTCGCCGCACAGCCCGACGCACTCGCCCGGCCTGACGCGCAGGTCGATGCCGTCCAGCGCCATGACGCCGGAGAAGCTCTTGGTGATGCCGCGCATCTCCAGCAGGAACCCGCTTCCTGTCTTCATCATTCCGCCCCGTCTGGCTGCTGTCGGGCCGGCGCATGACACGCAAGAAATCCATTCCCGCGACGCCATGCCCGCGGTTGAGGAACCCGAGAGCAGATCGCCCCGATGCAGCCGGACATACGAAGCGGAGCCGGCGGCAGGAAAAGACGTCGAGCGGGCCAGATTGGCGACGGACCGTCCCAGGCAAGCCTTATTACCGGGTCAAGTCACCGCCCCGACATCCTCTTTGTCAAGAATGATCGCGCTCCGGTCGTGTGCCAGCATGGGGGCCGGCCAGCCAGAGCGAGAGCCACGCTTTTGCCTGGAGGAAGATCGCCTCCTGACGCCATGTGCGACAGGTTCTATCAACGGCCTTCTGGGATGACCGGTAAAGCAAGGTTGAGGCTCTGCCTCAAACTTCGCTAAAGGCTCGCCTTTAGAATCCGATACTTAAGTTGCGCCGGGTCCAGGGGCGGCTCGCCCCTGGCGGGTCTGGGCGGAGCTGCCCAAAGGTTCCGACGGCCCTCTCGGGTCGTTGGAATGGGCAGCGGAGGGGGAGCCCAGCCCTGCCTGCCTTGCAGGTCGCGTGGGCCGTTGGTGTCATGTCCCCACCGGCGTCACCAGGCCGCGCCCCGCGAACCACGACCGCACGTTCTCCGCCACCAGCGCCGCCATCCGCCCCCGCGTGTGGTGCGTGGCCGACCCCACGTGCGGCGCCACCACGACGTTCTCAAGCGCCAGCAGCTCCGGCCGGATGCGCGGTTCGTCGGCGAACACGTCGAGCCCCGCCGCATGCAGCGCGCCGGAGCGCAGCGCCGCGATCAGCGCGTCCTCGTCGAGCACCGAGCCGCGCGCCACGTTCACCACCACCCCGTCCGGCCCCAGCGCCGCCAGCACCCCGGCGTCGATCAGGTGGCGCGTCGCCGCCCCGCCCGGCACGATCGCGACCAGCGTGTCCACCACCTCCGCCATGCCCAGCAGCGTCGGGTGGTGCCGCCACGCGACGCCCTCGACCGCATGGCGCGCGTGATAGACCACCGGCACGTCGAACGCCGCGACCCTGCGCGCGATCGCCTGCCCGATCCGCCCCATGCCCAGAATCCCCACCGTGCGCCCGCGCAGGGTGCCGGACAGCGCGAACGCGCCGCGCTCCCAGTGTCCGCCGCGCGCGTGCCGGTCCGCCTGCGGGATTCGGCGGATCGTCGCCAGCAGCAGCCCCACCGCGAAATCCGCCACCTCGTCGTCGAGCACCTCCGGCGTGTTCGACACCGCGACCCCGCGCGCCGCCGCCGCCGCCACGTCGATGGAGTCGTACCCGACCCCGAAATTGGCCACCATCTCCAGCGACGGCAGCCTCGCGAGCAGCGCCGCATCGACGGGCACCTGGCCGCGCGTCATCACGCCCCTGACCTCCGCCCCGTGCGCCGCGAGGATCTCCGCCAGCGGACTCGCGGGCGCCGCGTGCACCACGAACCCGTCCGCCGCCAGCGACTCGGCGATGCCCGGCCCGATCTCGCCCAGGCTTAGGATCGACACGTCCCGCTGCGCCATGCGCCCATTCCCCGGCAAGCCATGTCGCATCCTAGCCGGGCGGCAGCAGGGGAAGAAAGGCCAGGGTCCTGCCCTGGAGCCGCCAGGGGCAGCGCCCCTGGACCGGCATTTGATGAGGGGCGGAGGCGCACGATGCGGGGCCGGGGCCCACTCCTCGGCAAGGGCCTACTTGGTCCGGCCGTAGAGGTCCGCCTCGCTCACCAGCGCCGGCGCCACCTCCACGATCCCGCCATCGCGTAACGCCTGGTAGAAGCACGAGCGGTGCCCGGTATGGCACGCGACCCCGTCCTGCTCGACCAGAAGGAGCAAGGAATCCCCGTCGCAGTCCAGCCGCAGCTCCACCAGTCGCTGCACCTGGCCCGACATCTCGCCCTTGCGCCACAGCGCGCCGCGGCTGCGGCTCCAGTAGCAGACCCGCCCGGTGCGCAGCGTCTCTGCCACCGACTCGGCGTTCATCCACGCCAGCATCAGCACCTCGCCGGTGTCGTGCTGCTGCGCGATGGCGGGGATCAGGCCGCGGTCGTCGTAGCG
>CAXSES010000035.1:5522-6788 GCA_964236225.1 uncultured Acetobacteraceae bacterium | reverse complement strand
CCTACCCCATCCGCGCCAGCCCCGCCGCCAGGTCCTCGATCAGGTCGTCTGTATCCTCCAGCCCGACATGCATCCGGATCGCCGGCCCGCCGAGCCCGCCCGACTCCACCGTGCGCGTCAGCGTCCCGCTGGTCGGCAGCGCCAGGCTCTCGAACCCGCCCCACGACGCGCCGATCCCGAACAGAGTGAGCCCGTCCAGCAGCGCGTTGACCGCCGCCTGCGGATAGCGCGGCTGGAACACGACGCCGAACAGCGACGACGCCCCGGTGAAGTCGCGCTTCCAGATCGCGTGCCCCGGCGCGCCCTCCAGGCCAGGGTGCAGCACCCGCAGCACCTGCTTCTGCCCCGCCAGCCACGCCGCCACCCGCAGCCCCGCCGCGTGCTGGTGCGCGAGCCGCACCGCCATCGTCCGCGCGCCGCGCAGCGCCAGCCAGCAATCGTCCGGGCTGGCGTACTGCCCCAGCTCCAGGGCGGCGCCGCGCACCCGCTCCCACATCGCAGGGTCGTTCGTCACGACGGCACCCAGCAGCACGTCGGAATGCCCCGCCACGTACTTCGTCAGCGCCTGGATCGACACGTCCACCCCGTGCCGGAACGGCTGGAAATGGTGCACGCCCCAGGTGTTGTCGAGCATCACGCACACGCCCCGCGCCCGCGCCGCGGCGGCCAGCGCCGGGACGTCCTGCACCTCGAAGGTGTGGCTGCCCGGGCTCTCCAGGAACAGCACCCGCGTCCTCGGCCGGATCAGCGCGCCAAGCGCCTCCGCCTCGACCAGCGGGTCGTAGTACGTCGTCTCCACGCCGAGGCGGCGCAGCATCCCGTCGCAGAACACCCGGCTCGGCGCATACACGCTGTCCGGCATCAGCAGGTGGTCGCCGCTGCCCAGGAACGCCAGCAGCGCCGCCGTCACCGCCGCCAGCCCAGAGGACACCACCTGGCAGCGCGTGCCGCCCTCTATGCCGGCGACCACGTCCTCCAGCGCATGGTGCGTGGCGTTGCCCATCACGCCGTACACGAGCGCCTGCTCCAGCCCGCGCCGCCCCGCCTCGCGCCGCGCCGCGAGGTTCGGCTGCAGCACCGTGGACCCGCGGTGCACCGGCACGTTGACCAGGCCCGCCACCCGCGATCCCGGCCGCCCCTCATGCGTCAGCCGCGTCGCGAACCGCCGTTGCCTCGCGCCTGCCGCGCCCCCGGCCGCCGCCTCCGTGCCGCCGCCCACCACGCCCGACCCCGACTCGTCCGACCCCGACTTGTCCGACCCCGACT
>CAXSES010000035.1:0-5422 GCA_964236225.1 uncultured Acetobacteraceae bacterium | reverse complement strand
CCGCCCACCACGCCCGACCCCGACTCGTCCGACCCCGACTTGTCCGACCCCGACTCGTGCGACGCTTTCACGTCCGGATCGCCCCCTCCCGAGGCGCTCGCTCCCGGGACGCCCACGCCTGGCCCGCCCACGCCGTCCGTCATGCCTTGCTCCCCGCGCCCGTTTCCCTTGGCGTGTCCGGGCGCTGCGCCCACTCCGTCCACGACCCGTCGTAGAGCGACCCCGGCGGCAGCCCCGCCACCACCAGCGCCAGGCTCACCACAGCCGCCGTGACCCCGGTGCCGCAGCTCGTCACCACCGGCCTGCTCCCGTCCGCCCCTGCCGCCGCCAGCCGCGCCCGCAGCGCCGCCGGCGCCAGCATCGTCTGGTCCGCCGCCAGAAGCTCGGAGTGGGGCACGCTTGCGGCACCCGGGATATGCCCGCCCGCCATGCCCGCGCGCGGCTCCGGCGCGCTCCCCGCGAACCGCCCCGCCGAGCGCGCGTCCAGCACCAGCGCCTCCCCGCTCGCCAGGTTGTCCAGCATGTCGCCGACTCCTCGCAGCAGCCCCGCCCGCAGCGTCGGCGTGAACCGCCCCGACTCGGCGTCGCGCGCCGGGCCTGTCTCGACCACCCGGCCCTCCGCGCGCCATTTCGGCAGCCCGCCGTCAAGCACCGCCACCGCGTCGTGCCCGAACAGCCGCATCAGCCACCATCCCCGCGCCGCCGAGAACAGCCCCTTGGCGTCGTAGAACACCACCTGGCTGTCGTCCGACACGCCCAGCGCGCCCACCATCCGCGCGAACCGTCCCGTCGACGGCGCCATGTGCGGCAGCGCCGTCTCCGTGTCCGCGATCGTCTCGATGTCGAAGAACCTCGCCCCGGGCAGCCGCGCCTGCGCGAACTCCACCCGCGCGTCACGACCCTCCGCGGGCAGGAACCAGCTCGCGTCCAGCACCACGAGCCCAGGCGCCCCGATCCGCTCCGCCAGCCAGCCCGTCGACACCAGCGGCGGCATCGCCCCCGCGCCGCCCCACGCCGCGCCGCCCCACGCCGCGTCGCCCCCCGCCGCGCCGGCCCCGCTCATGCCCCGCTTCCCCACTCGCGCCGCAGCCGCTCCCGGTTCGCCGCCAGCCACAGCAGCGCGATCGTGGTCACGGAGTTCGGGTACGCCCCCGCCAGCGCCCGCCCGATCGCCTCCTCCGCCGGGCACAGCCGCACCCGCAGATCCTCCTGCTCGCTCGCCAGCCCGCCGCCGCCGATCACCCCGTCCGCCCCCGCCGCCGGCGCCACGACCCTGCCCGCGAAGATCGCGCAGCGCTCGTCGCACCCGCCCGGGCTGAGCAGGAAATCCCCGATCGGCACGAGCGTGGACACCTCCAGGTGCATCTCCTCCTGCGCCTCGCGCCGGATCGTGGCCTCGGCGGTCTCGTCGCCGTCGCACATGCCGGCCGGGATCTCCACCATCACCGGGTCGAACCCGGCCGCGAACGCGCTCACCCGGAACTGCTCGATCAGCACCACCGCGTCGCGCACCGGGTCGTAAGGCAGCACCGCCGCCGCCCGCCCGCGCCGCCACAGCTCCCACTCCCGGCTGTCCGCCCGCGTGCCGTCGAAGCGCCGGTTGCGGAACCGCACCAGATCCAGGGTGAACCGCCCCTGCCACGCCGGGCGCACGCCCTCGATCTCGACATCGTCTCGGCTGGTCAGCGGTGCCGGCTTGCTCATCCCACGAACCTAGACAGCCGGCGCGGCGGCGTCGACAAGGCAGGTAGGCAAGGCCAGGGGCTCTGTCCCTGGACCCCGGATTAGGTAGCAAGCACACCAAGCCAAACGCCTTCGCCTCTTGCGTTAGCGGTCACGCATTCTTAATCTCGGCAGATGCGTAAGCAATCAGGCGCTACGGACGGCCCGCAGAGCGTTCTGCCTGCCGCCTCCGACACAGACCAAGCCGCCGAGACGGAGGTTGCCTCCGTCCCGCTCGCCAAGAACCAAGCTGCGGTCGAGATGGGCCGCAAGGGAGGCAAGAAAGGCGGCGCGGTCAGGGCCTCTAGGATGACACCAGAGGCGCGGGCGGCCTCTAGCAGCCTTGCGGCGCGGCGTCGCTGGGCGAAGCCTCCGCAGGCTCTCATGGCTCCTGCGGAGGAGGCTGTAGAGGGTGAGGTCTTTCCGCCGTCTCCTTTTGCTAAGCACCGGGGCGTGATGACGCTCGGCGGTATGCCCATAGACGTTTACGTGCTGGACACAGGCGCCCGCGTCATAAGCCTTCGAGCAGCATTGAAGGTGCTGACGGACGTTGATGGCGGCGTGCTGGAGGATTACATAGGGGTAAAGGCATTAAGACCTTTTCTTAACAGTGATTTAGTCCTGGAGGAAAGCGTCGATTTTTACATTCCCGGCACTCAGTTCCGGGGCCGTGGGATCACTGCGGAACAGTTTGAGACGATCTTGACAGGCTATGTGCGCGCCCTTGGGGCCGAGGCGTTGAACACCGACCGGCAGCGTGAGATTGCGACCCGGTGCGCTGTTCTCAGCACGTCCTTTCTCAAGCTTGGCATTATCGCCCAGATTGATGAGGCGACCGGCTACCAGTACGAGCGCGCGGCCGATGCCCTCCAGGTTAAGTTGCAAGCCTACATCGCTGAGGAACTGAGGGACTGGGAGAAGACCTTCCCAGACGAACTTTGGGAGATGTTCGGACGCCTGACGAACTGGAAAGGGCCTATTCACAGCCGACCGAAGTGGTGGGGGCATCTTGTCAACGAACTGATCTACCAAGCGTTGGACCCTGACATTGCGGACTACCTTAAGCGCAACAAGCCCAAGCCTTTTCACGGCCAGAACTACCATCAATGGATGAGCGAGGACGTGGGGCTGAAAGCCCTGATCCAGCACATTTACAAGATCATCGGCATGGGTGACGGCTGCACCGACATGCGCGAACTCCGGGGCAAGGTAGCCAACCGGTACGGGCGGGGGCTGATGCAACTCACGCTTTTGTTACCCAAGCCTAATGCGTAACCGCTTTCGCATTTTGACCATGCCTGACCACTCACGCATAGTCTGCGCATGGCGCAGCATTCCTCCTCTCAGCAAAAGCACGGGCGCTCTCTCTCGCGTCCGTGTTCCGGCTGAGCGACGATGAGGCGCACGCGGCCTTCGTGGCGATTCGCTTTGCTGACAACGGCGGCGAGCCGTTCTGCCCCAACTGCCAGGACACGGCGATCTACACCTACACGGCCCGCCGGATTTAGGAATGCAAGGCGTGCGAGCGGCAGTTCAGCGTCACCAGCGACACCATCTTCGCCAGCCGCAAGCTCGCGATCCGCCACTACCTCGCCGCCATCGCGATCTTCGTGAACGCGGTGAAGGGCATCTCCGCTTTGCAGCGTGGGCGCGATCTCGACGTGCAGTATAAGACGGCCTTCGTTCTGGCCCACAAGCTCCGCGAGGCGATCGGCGCGGAGCAGATGAGCGGCGGCCCGCTATCCGGTGTGGTCGAAGTGGACGGCGCCTACTTCGGCGGCCATTCCAAGCCGGAGAACGTCAAGGCCGATCGCAAGGACCGTCGCCTGACGGTTCCCGCCAAGCGCCAGTCGGTTGTCGTGACCCGAGAGCGTGGCGGCCGGCTCCTGACATGGGCGGTGGGCAAGGAAGCCGAGGGCGTCGCCCACATCCGCGAGAACGTCGCTATGGGCAGCACGGTCCATGCCGACGAAGCGGCCGGCTGGGATGCGCTGCACGCCCGGTTCGAGATGCGCCGCATCAACCACTCGGTCGCGTTCAGCAAAGACGGCGCGTGCACCAATCAGGCTGAGAGCTTCTTCTCACACCTGCGCCGGGCTGAGATCGGGCAGCACCATCACATCAGCGGCAAGTATGTCGGCTTCTACGCCGCCGAGATGGCATGGCGCGAGGATCGCCGCCGGATGCCGAACGTGGCGGAGCATCAAGCAGCTACGGCTGCGGCGCTGAGCCACCCGGTTTCGCGGGTGTGGGCGGGGTATTGGCAGCGCTAAGCCGTTTCCATCATCGGCTCTCTGAATACAGCTAGAATACCCTGTGCTTCTGCTCTTTGCGTGGCAAAAGCAGCCTTCACAATAAGTACCTGTCCACCAACAAGGAATCCTACTAAACCAAAGGTAAAAAGTTCTAGAACAATTACTAGCCCAGCTATTGGATTTGCTGCAATAGCAGATAAAAGAAACTGTACTGCAAATGCCCCTAGCATCTTAGAATGAGGTTTCATAGTAAAAGACACTCTTCTCCCCAAAGCTTTTAGGATAAGAAATCTAACCATGGCAATGGGAAAAGCTACTGCCATAACAACAGCAGGCTTAAAGCTAAATGCGTGCTCAAGCATAAACGCCACGTCTACCTTGTCACTTTCGGGAAGGTCACTTTCAAGCAAGGCCATCCCAATATCGGCCATTCTCAATCTCATAGGTTGAGACAAGTCCGCAAGTCTTTTGACTAGAAGAACATAAATAACTACTATGGCAGATAGTAGAAGTAATGTGATCCAGTATATGGTGGCTGCGTGCTGGATTGTCATCATTCTATTTCTCTTTTGCTACGTCTTGATGTAGGCCCTACAGGTGTTCTGGGCAGCCGAACTCGTTTCCGGTAATCAGAGAGCAATTTGGCGATGCGTTGAGCGCCCATGAAGTTTGTAAACCATATCAAAGCCACGACGATCGCCAGCGTTGGGAGAACAAACGTAAGCTCGAACCATATGGGTTTGACCATTGCAAAATTGATAAGAGCCAGGGCTACAGCAGACCACGTGGGAGCACTCACATTCGGTTCCATCGGGAGGCACACTGCCTCTGCGATCAGAGACCCACAAGCTTTGCCTAGCGCTATTTCAGCACTTCCCACACCACAACCTGACCCGCTCCTCTTCCCGACCTCAGCAACTCTCTCGTGCGCTGGTGCTGCAAAGCGTGCCCGGCCCGCTTCGTCACCATTCGCCGTACCGGCCCATTCTCCTGGTCCGCGCCTACCCGGTCCATGACGCAGGCAACGACTTCCTTGGTCGATACCGCCTCCCCAGCCACCCGCAACACGTCCAGGGACGCGCGGCACCACTGCCCTTTGGTGGCAGCGTTCGGGGCACGGCAGCGGACCGGGCGCATGCGCGCAAGGTCCATCTCCGTGTCAAAGACCAAGATCGCGGCATCAATCCGAGCACGGTCAAAGTCGATTTGCTCCAACCGCTTACGAAGCTGGATGGCTTCACCATCCAACTCCGCGCGCCGCCTCACCAATCCAGACAGGACATAGCCAGTCATCGCGCACTCCCCTACACAGGGGCAAGAGATTAGCATGTGCGTGAACGGTTAAGCATCGGGCGGCTTGGTGTGGATGCTATCTAATTCCGCCTGGACTCCGCCAGGGGAAGGTCCCCTGGACCGCCTTCCCTTAAGTTGTGCCGGGTCCAGGG
>CAXSES010000034.1:0-14696 GCA_964236225.1 uncultured Acetobacteraceae bacterium | reverse complement strand
CAGGGGCGGGTCTGGGCGGTGCCTGCCGAAGGTTCCGACGGCTCTCTTGGGCCGTTGGAAGGGCAGGCGGAGGGGGAGCCCAGCCTTGCTTGCTGCCGGAGCCCCTCATCCCAGAAACCTGCCCGCCCCCTCGCATCGTCTCGCCGCGTTTGACAGCCCCGCCCCCTGCCGCCATACCGCCGCCGCAATCCGTGCGGACCCCGAGCCCGATGCCGATCCACGCCTTCATCTTCCCCGGCCAGGGCAGCCAGGCCGTCGGCATGGGCCGCGACCTCGCCGCCGCCTTCGCCGCCGCGCGCGAAGTGTTCGAGGAGGTCGACGACGTCCTCGGCCAGAAGCTCGCCAAGCTGATGTTCGAGGGCCCGGGGGAAACCCTCACGCTCACCGAGAACGCCCAGCCCGCGCTGATGGCGATGTCGCTCGCCGTGCTGCGCACCCTGGAGCGCGAGGGCGGCTTTGTGCTGCGCGAGCGCTGCGCCATGGTCGCCGGCCACTCGCTCGGCGAGTACAGCGCGCTCGCCGCCGCCGGATCGCTGACCATTGCCGCCACCGCCGCCCTGCTCCGCCGCCGAGGACAGGCCATGCAGGCCGCAGTGCCCCCCGGCGCCGGCGCCATGGCCGCCCTGCTCGGCGTGGAGATGGACACGGCGCGCGAGATCTGCGCCGCCGCCGCGATCCGCCCGCCCGTGGACGGCCGCGCCGCCGGGTCCGACGTGGTCGAGGTCGCCAACGACAACGGCGGCGGCCAGGTCGTCATCTCCGGCCACCTCGCCGCCGTGGAGCGCGCGCTGGCCGTGGCCCGCGAGCGCGGCCTCAAGCGCGCCATGCTGCTGCCCGTCTCCGCCCCGTTCCACTGCTCGCTGATGGCGCCGGCCGCCGACGCCATGCGCGAGGCCCTGGCAGAGGCCGAGATCGCCACGCCCTCCGTGCCGCTGATCGGCAACGTCAGCGCCGCCCGCACCACCCGGCCCGACACCATCCGCGACAACCTGGTGCGCCAGGTCACCGCCACCGTGCGCTGGCGCGAATCCCTGCTCGCGGCGCAGGCCATGGGCGCCGACAGCTTCGTCGAGCTGGGCGCGGGCAAGGTGCTGTCCGGGCTGGCGCGCCGCGTGGTGCCCGACTGCCGCGCGCTCAACGCCGGCACGCCCGCCGAGATCGAGGGCCTGCTCAAGTCGCTTTGATGCCGATGGCTTCCGACGTCGACCTGTCGAGGCAGGCAAGGCCAGGGGCTCTGCCCCCCATGCTTCGAGGCGGGGACCCCGCCAGGGGGAGCCCCCCTGGACCGGCTTCTCCTGAGGGGTGGGTTCCAGGGGCCCTGCCCTTGGCGGGTTCCCGCCTTCAGGCAGGGGGCGGAGCCCCGGCCTTCCCTGATCCTCCCACCATGCGAGGCCCCCATGTTCCGGCTGGACGACAGAACGGCGCTCGTCACCGGCGCCTCGGGCGGCATCGGCGCGGCGATCGCCACGGCACTCCACGCGCAGGGCGCCACGGTCGTGCTGTCCGGCACCCGCCGCGACGCCCTGGATGCCCTGGCCGGGACGCTCGGCGAGCGCGCCCACGTGTGCGCCGCAGACCTGTCCGACCCCGCCGCCGCGGACGCCCTGGTCGCCGCCGCCGAGGCCGCCGCCGGCCCGCTGCACGTCCTGGTCAACAACGCCGGCCTGACGCGCGACATGCTCGCCCTGCGTCTGCGCGACGAGGACTGGGACAGGGTGATGGCGGTGGACCTGGCCGCCCCGTTCCGGCTGAGCCGCGCCTGCCTGCGCGGCATGGTGCGGCGCCGCGCCGGCCGCATCGTGTCGATCGGCAGCATCGTGGGCACCACCGGCAACGCGGGCCAGAGCAACTACGCCGCCGCCAAGGCCGGCCTGATCGGCATGAGCAAGTCGCTGGCCCAGGAGGTCGCCTCGCGCGGCATCACCGTCAACGTCGTGGCGCCCGGCTTCGTCGACACCGCGATGACCGCGACGCTGGGCGGGACGGTGCGCGAGCGGCTGCTGGCCGCGATCCCGCTCGGCCGCATGGGGCGGCCGGACGACATCGCCGCGGCGGTGGTCTACCTCGCCTCGGACGAGGCCGCCTGGACCACGGGCGCGGTGCTGCATGTCAACGGCGGCATGGCCATGCCCTGACGGGGCGGCCGGCGCCCCGGCAACGTGCGTCCCGGCTTCGTTACCATTGTGCCACAGGTCTGGCGGGCGGCCCCGCGCATCAGCTTGGCGCGACGAGGCCTCCATGCTAATCGCGCCGTTGCCTCGTCCGTGACGCGCGACACTCCGATCGGGTCTGCCCGCCGGAGCTGAAGGACGAACTCCCCCACGGCAGACAAGGACCGAGAGACCCATGAACGAGATCGCCGACAAGGTTAAGAAGATCGTGGTCGAGCACCTCGGCGTCGAGGAGAGCAAGGTCACGCCCGAGGCGTCCTTCATCGACGACCTCGGCGCGGACAGCCTCGACACCGTCGAGCTGGTGATGGCGTTCGAGGAGGCGTTCAGCGTCGAGATCCCCGAGGACGCGGCCGAGAAGATCAGCACCGTGAAGGACGCGATCGACTACATCGAGAAGCAGAAGGCCGCCTGAGGCGCGCATGGCCTACGCGGGGATGCATGGCGGCGGCCGAAGGGTCGTCGTCACCGGCATGGGAATCGCCTGCCCGCTCGGCCTGGGCGTCGAGCACGTCTGGCGGCGCCTTTTGGACGGCCGCTCCGGCATCGCCGCGATCCGCGCCTTCGACCCGGACGGCCTGCCCGCCCGCATCGCCGGCGAGGTGCCCGCCGGCACCCGCGAGACCGGCGGCCTGAGCCTTGGCGAGTGGATCGGCGTCAAGGACCAGAAGAAGATGGACCGCTTCATCCAGCTCGCCCTGGTGGCGGCGCAGGAGGCGGTCGAGGATTCCGGCTGGATGCCGCCCGAGGATGACCGAGAGGGCCGCGAGAACACCGGCGTGATGATCGGCTCCGGCATCGGCGGGCTGCAGACCATCTACGAGGCCTCGCTCCAGGTGGGCGACGGCAAGATACGCAGGCTCTCGCCGTTCTTCATCCCCTCCGCGCTGATCAACCTGGCGTCCGGCTGGCTGTCGATCCGCTACGGCTTCAAGGGCCCCAACCACTCCGCAGTGACCGCCTGCGCCACCGGCGTGCACGCCATCGGCGACGCGGCCCGGCTCATCATGCTGGGCGACGCCGACGTCATGGTCGCCGGCGGCGCGGAGGCGGCCGTGTGCGCGCTCGGCATCGGCGGGTTCTGCGCGGCCCGCGCCCTGTCCACCGGCTTCAACGACGCGCCCGAGCGCGCCTCGCGCCCCTGGGACCGCGACCGCGACGGCTTCGTCATGGGCGAGGGCGCAGGCGTCGTCGTCCTCGAGGAATACGAGCGCGCGAGGCGCCGCGGCGCGAAGCTGTACGGCGAGATCTCCGGCTACGGCCTGTCCGGCGACGCGCACCACATCACCGCGCCCTCGCCCGGCCATGACGGCGCGTTGCGCGCCATGAAGGCGGCGTTCCGCAACGGCAACACCGCGCCCGCCGAGGTCGGCTACATCAACGCCCACGGCACCTCGACGCCGATGGGCGACGACCTGGAGCTGGAGGCCGTGGAGCAGATCTTCGGCGACCATGCCCGCCACGTCGCCATGTCCTCGACCAAGTCCGCCACCGGCCACCTGCTGGGCGCCGCCGGGGCGATCGAGGCGATCTTCTCCCTGCTCGCGATCCGCGATGGCGTCGCCCCGCCGACGCTCAACCTCGACTCCCCCTCGCGCGACAGCGTCATCGACCGCGTCGCCCACGCAGCCCAGGAGCGTCGCATCGACGTGGCGCTGTCCAACAGCTTCGGCTTCGGCGGCACCAACGCCAGCATCCTGTTCCGGCGGGTCTGACCCGCTCCCCGCGCGCATGGCCCCCCTGCTCGTTCGTCGCGCTGACCTCGCCGCGATCGTCGCCCTGCTCGCCGACGACCCCGGCCTGCCGCTAGACCCGCGCTACGCCACAGCCTTCGACGCCATCGCCGCCGGCCCGAACCAGCTTCTCGCCGCGGCCACCATCGACGGGGCGGTAGTCGGCACGCTCCACCTTACCTTCAGCCCCGGCCTCGGCCGCCAGCTCCTCGCCTGGACGGTCGGGCAGAGCCGCGCGCGCGGCTGCGACCTCGTCCAGCTCGCCACCGACAGGAGCCGAACCGACGCCCACCGCTTCTACGAACGCGCCGGCTTCACCGCGAGCCACATCGGATACAAGCTCGCCCTCCACTGACGACCCAGGAAGGCAGAAAGCAAGGCTGGGCTCTCCCTCCGCCTGCCATTCCAACGGCCCAAGCGGGCCATTGGAACCTTTGGCAGGCTACGCCCAGACCCGCAAAGGGTCCGAGGACCCTTTGATCCCTTGATTCAAGGAAAGGCGGTCCAGGGGGCCTCCCCCTGGCGGGGTCCAGGGGCAGCGCCCCTGGCCTTGCTTCCTTCCTCCAGGACCTCCCATGAAGCTCGCCGCCTCCCTCGCCCTCCTGCTCGCCCTTGCCCTCACCGGCACCTGGCTCGCGCTGCGGGCCTACGACGCGCCCGGCCCGCTCCCGCAGGCCCGCGACCTCGTGGTCGCCCACGCCCCCACCGCCACCCTGGCCCGCTCCCTCGCCAGCCAAGGCCTGGTCGCCAGCCCCCTCGCCTTCCGCGCCGCGGCGCTGCTCACCGAACGCGAGGGCCCGCTGCACGCCGCCGAGTTCGCCTTCCCCGCCCGGGCCAGCCTGCGCGACGTGCTCGCCATCCTGCGCACCGCCCACCCCGTCGAGCATCGCCTCACCATCCCCGAAGGCCTCACCGCCGCGCAGATCGCCGCCGTGCTCGCCGACGCCGACACCCTCGAAGGCCCCGACCCTGTGCCGGCCGAGGGTTCCGTGCTGCCGCAGACCTACGCCCACGAGCGCGGCGCACAGCGCGAGGCGGTGCTCGCCCGCGCCCAGGCCGCCATGACGCGCGCGCTCGACGAGGCCTGGGCCGCCCGCGCGCCCGACCTCCCGCTGGCCGATCCCGGGCAGGCCCTCACCCTGGCCAGCATCGTGGAGCGCGAGACGGCGCGCGCCGAGGAGCGCCCCCTGGTCGCCGCCGTGTTCCTCAACCGCCTGCGCCGCGGCATGAAGCTCCAGGCCGACCCCACCGTCGCCTACGGCGCGAGCGGCGGCCTGGGCACGCTGGACCGCAGGCTGTCGCGCGCCGACCTCGACCGCGACGACCCCTACAACACCTACCGCATCGCCGGCCTGCCGCCGGGCCCGATCTGCTCGCCCGGCGCCGCCTCGATCGCCGCCGCCACCCACCCGGCCGACAGCGACGCGCTGTACTTCGTCGCTGACGGCCACGGCGGCCACGCCTTTGCCCGTACGCTGGAGGAGCACCAGCGCAACGTCGTGCGCTGGCACGCCTTGCTCGACGCGCCAGGCTGAGCAGCGGCACGCGAGCGACGCGGCAGGCAAGGCCAAGGCTCTGCCTCACTCGCCAAAAGCAGGCCTCCGGGAATCCGGTGTCTGCCACGCGGCGAGAACCGTGGCGAAGGCCCGGGCACGGACGCACCCGGCAACCCCGGCTCGGAACCCGGGGCGGTCCTGTGTGTCTGCCCCTGACCCGCAGCGGCTCTTCGAAGCCGTATCCGGACCCGCCGTGACTGGCCGGAAGCCGCGATCCGCCGTCGACCCGTCCTGGAACCCCTAGACGAGTCCCTCGTGCGTCATCGCCTTGTGGACGGAGGGGAGCGTCATCATGCGCTCGCGCAGCGCGGCCAGTGGCGCGGGTGGCTCGACACCGACCCTCTTCGCCCAGAGCAGCATGACGAACAGGTAGAAATCGGCCACGCTGACGGCGGGGCCGAACAGGTAGTCGCCCTTCATGGTGTCGGTCAGATATCCCATGCGCTTGCCGACCATCTCGCCGGCCTTCGCCTTTTCGCCGTCGCTTCCTCCCGCGAAGAACGGCTTGAAGCTCTTGTGGATCTCGGTCGAGATGAACGCGAGCGCCTGCAGCAGGTGCGTGTGCCCCATCGGCCCCGACGGCGCGAGCCTGCTGTCCTGACGCGCGATCCAGTCCAGGATCGCGATGTTCTCGCTGATCGTCTCGCCGGAATCGAGCGTCAGCGCCGGCACGTAGCCCTTCGGATTGATCGTCGAGAAGTCGGCGCCGGTTTCCGTGCGCCCGGTCTTGAGATCGACCTTCTCGTGGTCGAAGGACAGACCCGCCTCGTGCAGCGCGATGTGGTCGGCCAGGCTGCAGGCGCCCGGCGCGTAATAGAGCTTCATGGTCGTCTCCCTTGGTTGTCGCTGTCCCAACGCGCGGCGCTCGGATCAGTCGCGCCACCCCGCCGCGACACGCGATCGCGGCGGCCGGCGCACTCAGGGACGGACGGATGGCGATCACCCGGGGCGGCGAGCGGAACGGCGGCTGTGCGCGGCCAGTAACAGCGGCCGGGTGCGATGACAGGTTCAGCAGGCAAGGCCAGGGGCTCTGCCCCCCATGCTTGAAGGCGGGGACCCCGCCAAAGGCAAGGCCCTTGGAACCCCTCCCTTAAAAGAAGCCGGTCCAGGGGGGCTCCCCCTGGCGGGTCCAGGGCAGAGCCCTGGCCTTGCCTGCTTTTAACAGGTCAGAGTTCAAGGCCGTTGGTATGACCGGTGAAAACTCCTCACGCCGCGGGCCGTATCTCCCCGCCCATCGCCGCCCCGGTCCGCGCCGCCCGCAAGCCCACCAGCCGCCCCACCAGCGCTGGCGGCAGCATCCCGCCCAGCCGCGCGCAGGCTTCCAGCCACCACGGGAACGCGATCCTGCGCCGTCCCGCCGCCACGCCGCGCAGGATGATCCGCGCCGCCTCCTCGGGCTGCATCAGCCCCGGCATCGCGTGGTCGTTGCCCGCCGTCATCGGCGTGAGCACGTAGCCCGGGCACACGCTGCTCAGCACCAGGCCCTGCCGGCGCGCGGCCGGCGCGCTCGCCACCATCCAGCTATCCACCGCCGCCTTGGACGCGCTGTACGCCGGCGCCCCCGGCACCGGCAGGAACGCCGCCAGCGACGCCGTCGCCGCGATCCTGCCCCGCACCCCGCCCGCGCCCGCCGCCTGCCCGGCCATCGCCCGCATCGCCGGCAGCACGGTGTTCAGCATCCCGCCCAGGTTGATCGCCAGCACGTCGCGCGCCTGCGAGTCGCGGTCGAACGCCGTCTCGCCGAAGTTGAACGACACGCCGGCGTTCGCGAACACGAAGTCGAGCCGCCCCGCGCCCGTCACCCAGCGCTCCATCCCGGCCGCGTCCACGACGTCGATCTCGCGCGCGCGCACCTCCGCCCCGAGCCCGCGACACGCGGCCTCCGCCTCGCGCAGCGCCGCCGCGTTCCGGTCGGCGAGGTGCAAGATCCGCCCGGGCGCCGCGCAGGCCAACGCCACCGCCCGCCCGATCCCGCTGCCCGCGCCGGTGATCAGAACGCCGTCAAGCACCATGTCCCTCATGCGCCAAGGCTAGGCCGGGCCGGGCCTGCGTTCCAGATGCCGGCCCGGCGGCCACGCCAGTTCGGCGCGGCGGTGTGTCCTTCCCGCCATCGCCCTGGCAGGGCGTGCCTGCCCCGCCGCGTCCGGCCGCGGGATCGCGAAGCCCGATCAACGAGCCTCCGCCTTTCGTGCGCCGGTCCAGGGCGGCTCGTCCCCGCCTTGAAGCAAGAGCCTTGAAGCAGGGGCCCTGAAGCAAAGGCGGGTCCGGGCGTGGCTGGCCAAGGGTTCCACTGGGCCGCCTGGGCCACTGGAATGGCTGGCGAAGCGACGGCCCGGCCTTGCCCGCCTCGCTTGTTTTCCCCGCCCCCGAATCCCTCTAGAACTCCGCCCATGCCCGCGCCCCTCTCCTCCATGACCGGCTTCGCGCGTGCGCAGGGCGTCGCGGGCGGCACGTCCTGGCACTGGGAGCTGCGCAGCGTGAACGCGCGCGGCCTGGAGCTGCGCATCCGCGTGCCGCCTGGCCTGGACGCCCTGGAGCCCGGGCTGCGCGAGTCCGCCGCCCGTTCGCTGCGGCGCGGCACCGTGCAGGCGAGCCTGATGCTGCGCCACGCGGAGGCCGGGGGGCTGGCGATCGACCCGTCGGTGCTGGACCAGGTGCTCCGCGCGGCGCTGGACCTGGCCGCCCGCATCCCGGGCGCGCCGCCGCCGCGTGCCGAGTCGCTGCTGGGCCTGCCCGGGGTACTTCGTCCCGTGGCCGCGCCCGAGGAAGCGGGGCCTGCCGACGCGGGGCGCGCGGAGGCGCTTCGGCAGGGATTCGAGCAGGCGTTGCGCGGCCTGGTGGAGAGCCGCCGCGCCGAGGGCACCCGCCTCGCCTCGGTGCTGGCGGCGCAGATCGACGCCATCGCCGCGCTGCACGACCGGGCGTGGGGCCTCGCCGCCGGCCAGGGCGCGGCGCAGCGCGCGCGCCTGCTCGACGGCCTGCGCGACCTGCTGCGCGACGCCCCCGCCGACCTGGCGCGCGACGGGGCCGCCACGATGCCCGGCCTGGACCGCGTCGCGCAGGAGGTCGCCCTGCTCGCGGTGCGCTCGGACGTGCGCGAGGAGCTGGACCGCCTCGCCAGCCACGTCGCCGCCGCCCGCGTCCTGCTCGCGGAGGGTGCCGGCGTCGGGCGCCGCCTCGATTTCCTGGTGCAGGAGTTCGCCCGCGAGGCCAACACCCTGTGCGCGAAATCCGCGCACATCCCGCTCACCGCCGCCGGCCTCGACCTTAAGGCGGCGATCGAGCAGCTCCGCGAGCAGGTGCAGAACATTGAGTGACCCGGCCCCGCAACCGCCGCCCCCCTCGTCGCAGGACCGGGGCGGGGCCGCCGCGTCAGCGCCCGATGCGGCGATCCCGCGGCGCGGCGTGTGCTTGGTGATCTCCGCCCCCTCCGGCGCCGGCAAGAGCACCATCACCCGCCGCCTGCTCGCCGCCGAACCCGCGCTGAGCCTGTCCGTCAGCGCCACCACCCGCGCGCCGCGCCCGGGCGAGGCAGAGGGCACCCACTACCTGTTCCGCAGCCCCGGCGCCTTCGCCGCCATGGTGGCCGCCGGCGAGCTTCTGGAGTGGGCCGAGGTGTTCGGCCGCCGCTACGGCACCCCGCGCGCGCCGGTCGCGGCCGCGCTCGACGCCGGCCGCGACGTGGTGTTCGACATCGACTGGCAGGGCTGGCGGCAGGTGCGCGAGGCCATCCCTGGCGACACGGTCGGCGTGTTCGTGCTGCCGCCCTCGCTGCACGCGCTGCGCTCGCGCCTCGCCGGCCGCGGCAGCGACGAGCCCGCCGAGATCGCGCGGCGCATGGCCGCCGCCCGCGCCGAGATCGCGCACTGGCGCGAGTTCGACCACGTCGTCGTCAACGCCGAGCTGGACCGCGCCGTCGCCGAGATACGCGCGGTCCTGCACGCCGCCCGCAGCGCCACGGCGCGCCAGCCGGGGCTCGCGGAGTTCGTGGCGGGGCTGGAAGCGTAGCAAGCAAGGCCAGGGCTCTGCCCCAATTCCTGGAAGCGGGGACCCGCCAGGGCGAGCCGCCCTGGACCGGCCTTACTTAAGTGTTGGATTCCAAAGGCGAGCCTTTGGCGGAGTTTGAGGCCCGGTGCTTGAAGGCGGGGCCTCAACCTTGCCTGCTGCCTCCACAGGTTCCAGCGCAAAGCTCAGCCTTTTCCCCCCGCGCGTCCTGCCCTACGAACAGGGTCGCATCCCGCACAGGAGGGCCACCCCGATGCCCGACCATCCCGGCGACGCCGGCCCCCGGCCCTCCGTCACCCGGCTCCTCGACGGCGTGATGCAGTTCCAGCGCGACATCCTGCCGACCCGGGCCGGCGACCTCGCCCGCCTCGCGCGCGGCCAGAACCCGCACACCCTGTTCATCGCCTGCGCCGACAGCCGCGTGATCCCCGAGCTGATCACCCAGTCCGACCCGGGCGAGCTGTTCGTCTGCCGCAACATCGGCAACATCGTCCCGGCGTACGGCGAGATGCTCGGCGGCGTGTCCGCGGTGATCGAGTACGCGGTGCACGCGCTCGGCGTCGCCAACATCGTGATCTGCGGCCACACCGGCTGCGGCGCGATGCAGGCGCTGTCCAGCCCCGACGACCCCGCGCTGGCGCAGATGCCCACGGTGAGCGCCTGGCTGCGCAACGCCGCCGCCGCGCGCTCGGTGGTCGCCATCCTGCACCCCCACCTGCACGGCGAGGCCTCGGTGCAGGCGCTCGTCGAGCAGAACGTCCTGACCCAGCTCGGCCACCTGCGCACCCACCCCGCCGTCGCCGCGCGCCTCGCGCAAGGCGGCCTCGCCCTGCACGGCTGGGTGTACGACATCGCCAGCGGCCAGGTCGGCGTGCTCGACGAGGCCGCGGGGCGCTTCGTGCCCGCCGCGGACGCGCGCGCCGCCGCGCTCGCCCGCGCCTCCGGACACGCCACGGCCCCCGCCGGCGAGGACGCGCCGCGGTGATCGTCACCCGCTCGCCCAGGCTGCACGAGATACTGCACTACGTCGGCTGGCCGTTCTGGGCGCTGCTCGGCTGGGACGTGCTGATCGCCACGCTCTACGTGCCGGGCAGGCAGCACTGGGTCTCGCTGAACGACCTGCCCATGCCGCTGCTCGGCTCAGCGCTCGCGATCTTCATCTCTCTGCGCAACAACAACGCCTACGCCCGCTGGTGGGAGGCCCGCCAGCTCTGGGGCGGCGTCGTCAACTCGTCGCGCACCCTCGCCCGCCAGGCCAGGATCTTCCTGCCCGGCCACCCCGCGCAGGCCGCGCTCTGCGACGCGCAATCCGCCTACGCCCACGCCCTGCGCTGCCACCTGCGCCGCCAGCCGCCCTGGGACGAGATCGCCCACCTCGTCCCCGCCGCCACCCTCGACTGGCTGCGCGCGCAGTCCAACGTCCCCGACGCCCTGCTCGCCGCCATCGCCGACCAGATCGCGCGCCTGCTCGCGGACCGCGCGATCGACAGCATCCAGGCCGCCTCGCTCGCCGACACCCTGACGCAGCTCGGCAACATGCAGGGCGGCGCGGAACGTATCAAGAACACGCCGATGCCGCGCCAGTACAACTACTTCCCCCGCCTGTTCGTGCAGGTGTTCTGCGTCCTGCTGCCGCTCGCGATGGTGTCCGACCTGGGCCTCGCCACCCCGCTCGGCTCCACCGCCGTCGGCTTCGTGTTCCTGGCCCTGGACCGCGTCGGGCGCGACCTGGAGGACCCGTTCGAGAACAGCGCCTACGACGTGCCCATGACCTCGATCAGCCGCACCATCGAGATCAACCTCGCCAGCCTGCTCGGGCGCAAGGGGCCGGACCCGGTCGCGCCGATCGACGGCGTGCTGTGGTGAGAGCGGACGCGAACCAGGAAGAAGGCAGGGCCGGGCTCTCCCTCCGCCTGCCATTCCATGGCCCAGGCGGGCCATCGGACCCTTCGGCAGGCCACGCCCAGACCCGCGAAGAGTCCGAGGACCCTTTGATCCCATGACTTAAGTAGAGCCGGTCCAGGGGGGCTCCCCCTGGCGGAGTTTGAGGACCAGTGCTTGAAGGCGGGGCCTCAACCTTGCCCGCCTCCTTTCCCGCCCCTGCCCGCATCCCATCTCGCCCGCATGTCCCGCCGCCACGCCCACCCGCTCCCCGCCGCGGCGCCCGACGAGCCCGCCGACGCCCTGCCCCGCTGCGTGCTCTGCGGCCGCCCGATCCCCCCCGAGGCGCGCTCCTCGCTGCACCACCTGACGCCGCGCCTGAAGGGCGGCACCCACCGCGGCACCGTCCGCCTGCACCAGATCTGCCACTCCGCGATCCACGCCCGCTACACCGAGTCCGAGATCGCCCGCCACCTCGCCGACCCTGACGCCCTGCGCGCCGACCCAGAGCTGGCCCGCTTCGTCGCCTGGGTCCGCACGAAACCCGACGACTTCCACGCCCCGACCCGGCGCACCCGGGGCCGCACCGCCAAATGGAAATGAACGGGCGGCCTCGATGGAAGGAAGGCCAGGGGTTCTGCCCCCATGCCTGAAGACGGGGACCCCGCGAGGGGAGCCCCCTGGACCAGCTCCCCTTAAGTTGCGCCGGGTCCAGGGGGGGCTCCCCCCTGGCGGGTCTGGGCGGAGCCCAGCCTTGCTTCCTGCCCGCGGCACTTACCCCCGTTATCCACAGCCATCCACAGGGCCGGCCGCCCCGCGCCGGTGCTAGGCTCGCGCCCGTGAACACCATCGACCCCCCCCTGCTCGGCCTGTCCCTCCGCCGCCCCCCTTCCAACGACCAGGCGGAGCAGGCCCTCCTCGGCGCGCTCCTGGCCAACAACAAGGGCTACGAGCGCGTCAGCGACTTCCTCATGCCCGAGCACTTCGCCGACCCGATCCACGGCCGCATCTTCCAGGCGATCTCGCGCCGCGTGGAGATGGGCCAGCTCGCCGACGCCGTCACCCTGCGCGGCGAGTTCGAGCACTCCGGCGTCCTCGACGAGGTCGGCGGCACCGCCTACCTGGCCCAGCTCCTCACCGCGATGGTCGGCATCATCAACGCCGGCGAGTACGGCCGCGCCATCCACGACGCCTGGCTGCGCCGCCAGCTCATCGACGTGGGCGAGAGCGTGGTCAACAACGCGTTCGGCGCCGACCCGGAGCTGGACGGCATGGACCAGGTCGAGGCCGCCGAGCAGTCCCTGTTCGACCTCGCCACCTGCGGCGGCAGCGAGGGCGGCTTCGTCACCTTCGAGCGGGCACTCACCGGCGCCATCCACAACGCCGAAAAGGCGTTCCACATGCCCGGCGGCGTCTCGGGCCTGTCCACAGGCCTGCGCGACCTCGACAAGCGCACCGGCGGCCTGCACCCCTCCGACCTGCTGATCCTCGCCGGCCGCCCCGGCATGGGCAAGACCGCGCTCGCCACCAAGATCGCGTTCGGCGCGGCGCGCGCCCTGATGGCGGCGGCGAGCACGCTCGACGCAGACGCCGGCCTGCCCGCCGGCACCACCGCGCCCGCCGGCACGGTGGCCGTGTTCTCCCTGGAGATGAGCGCGGAGCAGCTCGCCAACCGCCTGCTGTCCGAGGAGTCCCGCGTCTCCGGCGACCGCATCCGACGCGGCGAGATCGGCCAGCGCGAGTTCGACCGCTTCGTCCAGGTCTCGCGCGAGCTGTCCCAGCTCCCCCTGCTGATCGACGACACGCCGGCCGTCACCCTGTCCGCGATGCGCACCCGCTGCCGCCGCCTCAAGCGCACCCGCGGCCTCAGCCTCGTCGTCATCGATTATCTGCAACTGATGCGCGCCACCTCCGGCAAGTCGGAGAGCCGCGTGCAGGAGATCAGCGCCATCACCATGGGGCTCAAGGCGCTCGCCAAGGAGCTGTCCGTGCCCGTGCTGGCGCTGTCGCAGCTCTCGCGCCAAGTCGAGAACCGCGAGGACAAGCGCCCGCAGCTCTCCGACCTGCGCGAGTCCGGCTCGATCGAGCAGGACGCCGACGCGGTGATGTTCATCTACCGCGACGAATACTACCTCCAGCAGCGCGCGCCCAAGCAGATGGCGTTCGACAACGAGGAGAAGTTCCAGAACGCGCTCGACAAGTGGCAGCGCGACATGGAAAGCGTGCACAACAAGGCGGAACTGCTGCTGGAGAAGCAGCGGCACGGGCCGACCGGGAAGATTGATTTGTTTTTTGAGGGCGAGTTCACGAGATTTGCGGATTTGGATACGGTGCACTCGGGGCATGACTGAGGGTACATGCGGCGGAATAAATTTTCAGACTTGCTAGTTTTCTGTATATTGTGTATTCTAACAAGTGAAGTCTATGCCGTCAAGATGAGCGGCTCAAACCCAACTTTCTTGTGTATAATTTTTGAGATGTATCAAGAATATTGGCGTAAAAGGTGTTGTGCATAGAATGTTCCTTTTAAAGAAAAATTTTCTTCCGGCGTATGGTCGTATAATTTCACATACAATATAATCTAGGAGATCGCGCTTTTGATGGAGATACGCATTTTATTTGGTTTTTCAATGTTGTATACACGTACTACGGACGTGTTTATCCAAAATAAAGCAAAGTCGATAGTTAGTATTGCGACATGAGGATTTTCTGAGATAGCATGGTTAATGACCTGCATAAACTTCTCATGTTTAGTAATTACATAATTAGAATGAATGTTCCACCTAGACATTGCTCCAGCAATGTAATCAGGAATTCTCACGAAATCATCAAACCATGCGTGTCGGCCGTTGAATGCAGCGTCATCCGTTGCGCTTTCCAACACAATCCCACTCTGATTTATACCTTCAATTATACATGCGGAGGATAAATTCATGTTAATAAAGTCTATTGCTATGTTGTCATACGCCGTCATCATATTATCACGATCAATTAGCCACAAAATTGACTCTGGCCTTGAATGCTTAATGATTAGACACGATATCACAGCAGCTATAACAGCTAATAACGTGAGATTATGTAGGAGAACAAAGTTAAACGCATGAGCTTTCGCTTTTTGACGAAGAACTCTAAGTTTTTTCAAAAGCCTGAATTTTTGCGGATGGTCATTCCAAGCTCCAACATCTCTCAATGCTTCATCGATTGCGAGCCTCGCATCATCCAACGACCCAAATTTGTGCCGGTCTCGATTAGGTATAAAGCAAAAATGAAATCTTTCTTTGCTCGATAAAAATTTGAGCATGCCTTCGGATACGACTTTAATTTTCTTGATGTCACTTGGACATATATCT
>CAXSES010000033.1:0-14839 GCA_964236225.1 uncultured Acetobacteraceae bacterium | reverse complement strand
GCTCTGCCTGCTGCTGGTTGGGCCGTGCGATCGGCAGGGCTTCCATCTTGTAGCCCCATGGTCTCAAGGCGTCATCCTTGCCGTGCGATAAATGCCGCCAGCTAAGCCACCAAAGGAGGGGGCTGTTTAAGGCTGCAACAAGGAATGAGTCTACAACACCAATCATAAATCCAGTGTTGTTTACGTAATGACCTCCATAATCAACACTGTAAGCTGGATAGAACTGAATTTCTTGGTACACGATCTTCGGCTGATCAAATAATTCGTAATAGGCGCACGAGCGAAGCTCCCACCAGAATCGACCTTGATCCTCACGATTTTTTAGATGTATCTCATAACGTTTCATATAACGATGTAAACCTGGGTAGATGCCTGCAAATATTTTTTCCGCCTCCTTTGCGTCCTTTGTAGCAGCCCAGAGCCATGGGTGATTGCCACTGGATTTCAGGGCGATCATCCACTGGCCGGACCATTCGGAGGTCCATCGCCCGATGTCCTGCCCACGAAGAAAAGGCCGTATCAGCGAGGCCGAGGCAGGGTCCTCCGCCACCAGGCGGTCCCGCGTCGGGGTATCCACGACGAAGGCCTCGTTGAAGCCGGTCTTGATGCCGGATTGCGGCTTCGTCCCGGCATACTCCGCAAGGCCGGGGTTCTCCCGCCGCATCCGCTCCATCAGCGCGCGCACGGCCGGCGGCTCCAGGACCCAGCCGGAGCTGCCGAAGGAGCGCCGCGGCATCGGGAACCGCAGGCCCGCGACCGTCGCCTCCAGGCGGTCCTGGGCCACGCGGTCGCCGGCGATCACGGCCACCGCGGCGTCCGCGGGCGGGTCCTCCGCCGGGGTGGGCCGCCGGGCCACCAGCACGCAGGGGAACACGTCGGCGTCGGGGAACAGGTCGCGGTTGTGGCCGAAATCCACCACCTGCTCGATCCACGTCTCGGCGTCGAGGAAGCCGCGCAGCTTCTCGCCGTACTCGGCCCTGAAGAACTTGTTCGGCAGGACGAAGCCGATCCGGCCGCCCGGCCGGACGAGGCGCACGGCCTGCTCCAGGAAGAAGGTGGAGAGGTCCGCCTTGCCGTCGTACGTGGAAAAACGCTGCTTCAGCATCGGCTTGATGGAGGCCAGCGATTCCTGGCGGACCCAGGGCGGGTTGCCGATCATGGCGTCGAACCCGCCGCGCGCGTCCATGCCCTTCCACTCGGACCACACGCCCGGGAAGGCCGGCTGCCAGTGCAGCAGCCGCTGCCGCAGGGCGATGGCGCGCAGCTCGGCCAGCAGCGCCGCGACCTCGCCTGCCCTGGCGGTGGCGTTTGGCGGCGCGCCCCCGGCCGCCAGCGCCACCGGGTCGCCGCACACGCCGTCCAGCCACGCATTGGTGGTGATCCGGCGCTTCTGCTCCGCCAGCCTGACTCGCTTCGCGCGCGCCTCCCGGCTGCCGCCGAGCGGGATGGAGTCGGCCGCCGGGGGCAGCCACCCCAGGGCGTGCCAGCAGTCGAGGAAGGCGCGCAGCGGGGCGGTGGCGTCCTCCACGGTGGCGAAGGCCTGCACGCTCTCGCGGACCTGGGCGATGTCGGCGTCGGCGATCTCCTCGATGCGCGCCATGCCGGCGGCCGCGCCCCGCGCGTTGTCGACCGCCTGGTGCAGCATCATGGAGCCACGTTTGGCGAGCTGGTCGCCGGTGTCGGCGACCCAGGCGCCGAACAGCGAGTCGCCGTGGCGCAAATGGTGGTCGAGGAAGGACAGCGGCGCGCCCACGGTGAAGCTGTGCAGCCATAGCGAGAGCTTCGCGAGTTCCACCGCGAGCCGGTTGCGGTCCACGCCGTAGACGCAGCGCTTGAGCACCAGGCGGCGGACGAGGTGGCGGTCGTCCAGGTGCTCCGGCTGGCAGGGCCAGCCATGGGCCCGGGCCGCGGCCTCGATGCTGGCGCGCTCCGCCTCGATGCGGTCGGCCAGGGGCGAGGCGTAGCCGTCCAGGCCGCCGTCGGCCTGGGCGATCACCGCCGCCTCCTCCATGCTCAGCAGCACGGCGTCGGCGAGCCGGTCGACGGTGGTGACGAGGAAGTGCCCGGAGCCCATCGCCGGGTCGGCGAGCTTGAGCCCCAGCAGCGCCTCGGCCGGGTCGGCGCGTCGCAGGCTGGCGGCGCGCTCGGCCGCGGCGCCAGGCGCGTCGCGCAGCGCCTCCGCCCGCGCCTTGAAGGCGGCGCGCCGCTCGGCGACGTGCGGGCCGATGGTCGCGTCCAGGATCAGCCTGACCAGGGATGGCGGGGTGTAGTAGGAGCCGCTGAGCCTGCGCGCCGCGCCGTCGCCGGCCAGCGCGACGTGGCCGGCGGCGTCCACGGTCACGTCGAGGTCCAGCAGCCGCTCGTAGATCGCGCCAAGCTGCTGCACGGACAGGTCGCGGTAGTTCACGCGGCGCATCTCCCCGCCGTCCCTGCGGCGCGACAGGCCGTCCACGATGCGCGCCAGCGCGGCGTCGGACACCTCCGCTGCGTGCAGCATCGGGGCCTCGCGCGGGTCGAACAGGCCGCCGTTGTAGGCGGGCAGGCCCATCGAGTCGCTGCCCTTGTCGATCGCCCTGAACAGGGCCTGGAGCGTCGCCCACCAGAAGGCGTCCGTCTGCGAGAGCGGGCGGGCGGTGTCCAGGGCGTCCGCCACCTCGGTTCGCAGGTGGGCGAGCGAGCGCGGCTGGTAGCCGCGGTGGCGCACCGGGAGGAGGTCGCGGTCCTCGGCGTAGAGGAGGAACAGCAGGCGGTAGAGCAGGACGACGGCGCCCTGCCGGACGGTGTCCGGCCATGCGGGATCGGTCGGGTCGCGTCGGGGGTCGGCGGCGCCGAGCGCCCTCAGCAGGTCGGGGTAGACGCCGTCGAAGATGCTGCGCGACAGGCTGGCCGTGACGCGCTCCTGCCAGGCGCGGCCCTCGTCCATCGCGTGCAGCAGGAACGAGCGTCCGGCGGCGTCCGGCGCGAAGGCGTCGCGGTGGAAGAACAGCAGGAAGGTCCTGAAGCGCGCGAGCCCGGCCTGCGTGTCGATGTCGGCCAGCAGCGCCGGGAGGTCGGCTTCCAGGAAGCGGTCGGACTGCGAGGATGCGCCGGCGTAGTAGAGGCGCCAGATGCGGCCGTTCGTCAGCAGCGCCCAGCGCAGGGCGCCCGTCGTATGCTCGTCCGCGAGGCGCAGGTAGCGAAGGGCCTGCGAGGCGGGGGTTCGCGCCAGCTTGCCGGATGCGCGGTCGAGCGGGAGGTCCCAGGCCTTGTTCTCGTTGACGGCGCCGGCCTGCCTCCAGCGGTCCATGCCGGCCGGCATGTCGAGCGCGCGTTCCTGAGCGATCGCGTCGAGGAACAGGAGCGAGTCCGGCACGTCCTCGCGCCGCTTGCCGGCCTTCTGCTGGGGAAGGTGGGACCATCCGAGCGTCGCGAGCACTGGGAAGATGACGAGCGTCTCGGTTTCCGCCTCGCCAAGCCGTTCGGAAGGGGGGACTTTCGCGAAGTGCAGGTTCGCCGCCGTCGCCAGGGCGAGGACGTCGCGATCCGGAAGGGCGGACCATGCGACGTCCTGCCGCACGCCTTCGTCCAGGTAGTAACGACTGAAGAGGCCGCCTATCACGGATCATCCAACCCCTGGTTGCGCGACCTTACCGTTGTGCCCAGACATGGCGCAAGAACACCAATCCTTGAAGCCAGCCAACGGGTCCGGGCAGGGCCCCTGGCCTTGCCTGCCCTACGCCGCCTCGCCCGCGCACCAGCCGCTCGACCACGCCCACTGGAAGTTGTAGCCGCCGAGCCATCCCGTGACGTCGACCGCCTCGCCGACGACGAACAGGCCCGGGACGTCGTTGGCCGCCAGGGTGCGCTGCGACAGGGCGCGGGTGTCGACGCCGCCGCGCATGACCTCCGCCTTCGCGTAGCCCTCTGACCCGGTGGGCGTGGCCTGCCAGGCCTTGAGGCGAGCGGCGAGCGCGCCGAGCGCGCGGTCGGGGATGTCGGCGAGGCGCTGCCTCGGCTCCGCGGGCGCCAGCGCGGTGGCGAGGCGCTGGGGGAGGATCTCGGCGAGCACGGTGCGCAGCTCGGCGCGCGGGCGGGCGCGCTTGCGGCCGAGCAGGAAGGCCGCCGCGTCCCTGCCCGGGAGCAGGTCGAGGGTGATCGCGCCGCCGGGGCGCCAGCACGAGGAGATCTGCAGGATCGCGGGGCCGGACAGGCCGCGGTGGGTGAACAGCGTGGCTTCCTGGAAGGCGTGGCGGCCGGCGCGGGCGCCCGCGCCGGAGAGGGCGAGGGCGCCCTTGCCGACGCCCGTGCCGCTCCCCGCGCCCGTGCTGACCAGGGTGTCCAGCGCCACGCCGCTGAGCGGCTGCATCAGGGCGAGGTCGTCGCCGCCGAAGCACAGGGGCACCAGGGCGGGCGCGGTGGGGGTGACGGGCAGGCCGAAGCGGCGGGCGGCGTCGAGCGCGAAGCCGGTGGCGCCCATCCTGGGGATCGACAGGCCGCCGGTGGCGAGCACCAGGCTTTCCGCCGAGATCGCGCCGGCGTCGGTGTCGATGCGGAAGCGGTCCGAGCGCGAGAGCTCCGTGGGGCGGGTGGCGAGTCGGATGGCGACGCCCGCGGCCTCGCACTCGGCGAGCAGCATGGCGACGACGGCGCGCGCGGAGCCGTCGCAGAAGAGCTGGCCCAGGGTCTTCTCGTGCCAGGCGATGCCGTGGCGCTCGACGAGCGCGATGAAGTCGGCCGGGGTGTAGCGGTGGAGCGCGGAGCGGCAGAAGGCGGGGTTGGCGGAGAGGAAGCGGTCCGGGGCGGTGTCGCGGTTGGTGAAGTTGCAGCGTCCGCCGCCGGAGATCAGGATCTTCGCGCCGGGTTCGGGGGCGTGGTCGAGCACCAGCACGCGGCGGCCGCGGCGGCCGGCGGCGATCGCGCACATCAGGCCGGCGGCGCCGGCGCCGATCACCACCACGTCGTGCTGCTCCATGGGGCGGGATGTAAGGCGGGGAGCGGGCGGGGGCCAGGGGCGGGGCGCCGGCGGAGGCTGCCCGTCGCCTGAGGGGGGCAAGGCCAGGGCTCTGCCCCATGTCCTGGAAGCGGGGACCCGCCAGGGGCGAGCCCCCTCGCCTGGCCTTTCCAACGGCCCAAGCGGGCCGTCGAAACCTTTGGCCAGTCTCGCCCCTGGACCCGGCCTTGCTTAAGGGAGGGCGGTCCAGGGGACCTTCCCCTGGCGGAGTTTGAGGCAGAGCCTCAACCTTGCCTGCCTTGTCGATGAACTTGGGGGCTGCCGGGATAGGCGGCGGGGAGCCCGGCCTTGCCTGCCGCCGCTCCTCCTGGCCTTCTGCTCCGGTTGGTGGGCGGGCCTGGGAGGCTGGGGCGATGAGGTGGCTGGCGCTGGCGTGCGGGCTGTTCGCGGCGGGCGTGCTCGGGCTGTACCTGCTGGTCGCGGGGCACAGGGCCGACCTGTCCAGGATGCCGGACGAGGTGTCCGTCGCGTCGACGCAGGCCGCGCCGGCGCCGGCCGGGGCGCCGGCGGCAGGGGGCGCGGCGCCGGCCGATGCCGCGCCGGACGCCGCGGCGGGGGCTGCCCCGGCGGACCCGCTCGCCGCCGCCGTGGAGCGGCTGCGGGCCGGGCTGCCCGCGGCGCCCCCTGCCGCGGGGCTCCAGGACGCGGGGCCGCAGGACGCGCCGGGGGAGGCGACGGCGGACGCCGCTCCGCCCGGCCCCGACGCGCCGCAGGATGGCGCGGAGGCGCGGGACGATCCTGGGGCGCAGGGCGACGCGGCGCGGCTGGACAACCCTGCGGCGTCGTCCGCCGACGCGGCCGGGACGCCGCCCGCCAGGGTCGAGCCGTCGGTCAGCCCTGGGCGGCACGTCACGGCGCAGGGCGTGCGCTGGGCGCTGTCGGTCGCGGGCGGCAGGCCGTCGCTCGTGATCCCGCTCGACGACGGCGGCGAGGCGCGCGTCCAGGTGGCGTCGGGGTTCCTCGCGCTGAACCTGCACGCGATGAGCCGCAACGTCGAGGCCGTCCGGTTCCGCATCCTGCACGACTACCTCGGCCGCGCCGGCGACTACCTGTTCACGCCGGACGGCAGGCTGGCGCGGCTGTAGGGAGGCGGGCCCGGGGGAACAGGAAGCAGGGTCGAGGCCCCGCCTTCAGGGATGGGCCTCGAGGCTCCGCCAGGGGCTTGTACCAATGGCCCTGAGTTTTGACCTGTGAGCGAAGCAAGGCTGGGCTCTGCCCAGACCCGCCAGGGGCGAGCCGCCCCTGGACCCGGCGCAACTTAAGCAAGGGACTCAAAGGCGAGCCCCTGGGGGGGCCGCTTCAAGGCAGGGGGGCAGCGCCCCTGGCGGGTCCGGGCGTAGGCCTGCCAAAGGTTCCGACGACCCTCTGGGTCGCTGGAAGGGCAGGCGGAGGTGAGCCCGGCCTTGCTTCGCTGCCAGGCCATGCGGCTGCGTCAGGCCGGGAAGCCGCCCTCCAGCGCGATCTCGGCCAGGGGGCGGCGCGCGTTCGGGGCCTCCCGCGCACGCAGCGGCTCGGGAAGCTGGTCGGGGTTGCCCAGGCGCCCCACGGCGTAGGCGGCCTCGACTCGGTAGCCCTGCGGCACGCGCAGCTCGGCGAAGGCGCGCTCGCGGTCGAGGCCCACCATGCCGTGCGCGTACCAGCCCATCCGCGTCGCCTGGAGCGCGAAGTTGGCAGAGGCCGCGCCGGCGTCGAGCGAGTGGCTGTGGGAGGGCACGTCACGCTCTGCGCCGGGCGGGCGCATCAGCGAGTTCGACACCAGCACCACGAGCGCCGACGCCTCCTTCGCCCAGGAGCGGTTGGACTCGTTGAGCAGCGACAGGAAGCCGTCCCAGTGCGCGGTGCCGCGCCGCGCGTAGAGGAAGCGCCAGGGCTGCGAGTTGTACGACGACGCGGCCCAGCGCGCGGCCTCGATCATGGTGAGAAGCTCCGCCTCCTCGATCGGCGCGGCGGTGAAGGCGCGCGGCGACCAGCGCTCCAGGAACAGCGGGTCGATGGGGTACTCGGACTCGCGGGGGTTGGCGGCGGTCATGGCGGGACTCCCTGGCAGGGCGGCACCATGCCAAGGATGGCGGCAGTCGCGCCAGGGGGCGGGCAGAGGGTTCCCCCTGCGCTGGCCCGGGAGCGCCGTCGTCCTCTTCGGTCTGTCGCGCCCAGGGCGCCTTCCTGGCATGAGGCCAGCGGTCCTGAGTGCCGACCTGTCAGGAAGCAAGGCTGGGCTTTCCCTCCGCCTGTCCTTCCAACGGCCCAAGAGGGCCGTCGGAACCTTTGGCAGGCCTACGCCCAGACCCGCTTCTGCTTCAAGGCGGGGGCGAGCCGCCCCTGGACCCGGCGCAACTTAAGAGAAGGCGGTCCAGGAGGGCCTCCTGGCGGGGCCTCGGCCTTGCCTGCCGCGCTTCCCGCCCGGAACGGCGCAGGCTCAGCCTCGCGTGAGGGACAGCGCGGCGAGCTGGGGGGCCAGCACCAGGGCGCCGCTGCCGAGATTGACCAGGGCCACCAGAAGGGCGGCGCGCCCGGCCGGGAGCGACAGGGCATGGCGGGCGATGAACCAGTTCAGCCACAGCCAGTAGGCGATCACGGCCAGCAGGGCGAGGCGCATCGCGAGCGCGGCCGCCGCGCCGTCGGCGACGAGCTGCGTGACCAGCAGCAGCACGGCGACCAGCATCGGCAGCGCCCACTGGCACCAGTTCACGGCCACGGCGTAGCGCAGCCACGCGCGCTCGCGGTCCCAGCGCGCGGCCAGGGCGTGCGAGAGCACGGGGGGCGCCAGCAGGCCGACCACGGCGACGGCCAGGCTGCGCGGCGCGTCAGGAGCGCCGCCGGCCGCCATCAGCAGGGCCAGCAGCAGCAGCGGCAGCAGGGAGGCGAGGAAGCCCGCGACCGTGGCGTTGAAGCAGTCCAGGCCGTCGGCGTGGCCGCGCGCCAGGCGCCAGAGGCCGCGGGCGACGGCGCCGAGCGAGGAGCGGGCGGGCGGGGCGCGCGAGGGCGAGGAGCGCGCGGGCGAGGGGCGCGAGGGGCCGCGCGGGTCGCCGGGGCCAGGAGGGCCGGGCGGGCTGGGCGGGGCGTCCGGACGTGGATCGGGGCGGGAGTCGGCGCGCGGATCGGGGCGGCCGGGCGGGCGGGGCGGGGCGGGGCGGAAGGGGTTGAGCGCCTGGAACGGGTTGGCGGGCCGGGCGCGGCGGCGGGGGCGGTTCCACACGTCGTCCGGCACGACGAAGGGGGGGCGGCCGTCGTCCCCGGCCGCGGGCGGGTCGCGCCCGGGCGGGATTTCGGCGCCGCTGCGGTCGGGAGAGGCGGGGTCGGGAGGGGCGGGGTCGGCCGGGCGGGCGCGGGCGCCGGGGGGCAGGCGGTCGCGGAGCCCTGCGGGCAGCAGGGCGCGCAGGCGCGTGCCCAGGCGCGCACCCAGACGCGCGCCAAGGCGTGCGCTCAGGCGGGGGCGGGCGTTGCCAGGCGGGCGGTCCGGGGGGGTCACGGCACGAACTCGGCGAGGATCGCGGCGTAGCAGGCGGACAGGGCGTGGAGGTCGGCCAGGGGCACCCGTTCGTCGACGGCGTGCATGGTGGCGCCGACCAGGCCGAACTCCGCGACGGGGCAGTGGCGGGCGATGAAGCGGGCATCCGAGGTGCCGCCGGCGGTGTCGCGTCGCGGGCGGCGGCCGGTGCTGCGCTCGATCGCGTCGCACAGGCGCTCGACCAGGGGGCCGGGGGTGGTCAGGAACGGCTCGGCGTTGGCGTGGGCGTCGAGCGTGGCGTCGGGGGCGTGCCGGCGCAGGGTGTCGGCGAGCCAGGCGGTCAGGGTGGCGCCGGTGTGGCGGTCGTTGAAGCGGATGTTGAGGCGGGCGCTGGCCTCTGCGGGGATGACGTTGAAGGCGGGGTTGCCGACGCAGAGGTCGACGACCTGGACGGCGGAGGGGGCGAACCAGTCGGTGCCGGAGTCGAGCGGCGCGGCGAGCAGGGCGTCGAGCGTGCGCAGCAGGCGGTGGACGGGGTTGTCCGCGCGCTCGGGGTAGGCGGCGTGGCCCTGGGTGCCGCGCACGGTCAGCGTGGCGTTGAGGCTGCCGCGGCGGCCGACCTTGACCGCGTCGCCGAGCCGCGCGGGGTTGGTGGGCTCGCCGACGAGGCAGAGATCGGGGATGTGGCCGTGGGCGGCCATCCAGTCGAGCACGCGGGTGGTGCCGTCGGTGGCGGGGCCTTCCTCGTCGCCTGTGACGAGCAGGCTGACGGAGCCGGCGCGGGGGGTGGCGAAGTGGGCCTCGCACGCGGCGGCGAAGCAGGCGATGGCGCCCTTCATGTCCACGGCGCCGCGGCCGAACAGGGTGGCGTCGCGGATGTCCGCCGCGAAGGGGGGGCTGGTCCAGCCGCCGCCGGGGGGGACGACGTCGGTGTGGCCGGCGAAGCAGAAATGCGGGCTGGCGGTGCCGCGGCGGGCGAACAGGTTGGGGGTGGCGCCGAACGGCAGGTGGGTGACGGCGAAGCCCTGGCGCTCCAGGGCGTGGGCGAGCACGGCCTGCGCGCCGGCGTCTGCGGGGGTGACGGAGGGGCTGCGCAGCAGGGCCTGCGCAAGGGGGACGGGGTCGGGGGTCACGGCAAGGAAGCAGGCAAGGCTGGGCTCTGCCCAGACCCGCCAAAGGGCGAGCCCTTTGGAAACCATTCGTTTGAGGGATCGAGTCCGGAACCGAGCCTTCCGGATGCCGGTCCAGGGGCGGCTCGCCCCTGGCGGGTTTGGGCAGAGCCCAACCTTGCCTGCTGCCTGTTCACTCGCGCAGCAGGTCGTTGATGGAGGTCTTGGCGCGGGTGCGTTCGTCGACGCGCTTGACGATGACCGCGCAGGCGAGGCCGGGGCCTGGCGATCCGTCCGGCAGCGTGCGGCCCGGCAGGGTGCCGGGGACGACGACGGAGTAGGCGGGGACGCGGCCGGTGGTGATCTCGCCGGTGGCGCGGTCGACGATCCTCGTGGACGCGCCGAGGAAGACGCCCATGGAGAGCACGCTGCCGCGCTCGACGACGACGCCCTCGGCGACCTCGGAGCGAGCGCCGATGAAGCAGTCGTCCTCGATGATGACGGGGCCGGCCTGCAGGGGTTCGAGGACGCCGCCGATGCCGGTGCCGCCGCTGATGTGGCAGCGCGCGCCGATCTGGGCGCAGGAGCCGACGGTGGCCCAGGTGTCGACCATGGTGTGCGCGCCCACGTGGGCGCCGACGTTGACGAAGCAGGGCATCAGCACGACGCCGGGCGCGATGTAGGCGGAGTGGCGGACCACGGCGCCGGGGACGGCGCGGAAGCCGGCCTCGCGGAAGCGGTTCTCGCCCCAGCCGGCGAACTTGAGCGCGACCTTGTCCCAGCCGCCGGCCGTCGGCGCGTTGTCATGCAGGCGGAAGGAGAGCAGCACAGCCTTTTTCAGCCACTGGTGGACGGCCCAGCCGGACCCTGCGGGCGTGGCGACGCGCAGGCGGCCGGAGTCCAGGGCGTCGAGCGCGTCGCGCACGGCATCGCGGGGCTCGCCGCCCGTCGCGGGGGAGAGGGAGTCGCGGGCATCCCAGAGCGCCTCGATCCGCAGCCGCAGCCTGTCATCGTCGGTCATGCCCCGGGGTCCCGCGGTTGCGCCGCAGCGGGCGGCCGGGCGCCAGCCCCGTGCCCGATGCGGGGGGCGCTGTCAACGAGCAGGCAAGGCAAGGCCGGGCTCTGCCCGGACCCGCCAGGGGCGAGCCGCCCCTGGACCGGCATTGGTTTGGGCCTGCGGCATGCCGGGTAAGGCCTGAGTTCTTGCAAGTGGATTCCAAAGGCGAGCCTTTGGCGGAGTTCGAGGCGGAGCCTCGACCTTGCTTCCCTGCTTCAGGTGCCGGGTTAAGCGCCTGTTCACCGCCGCGTGCGAGGGTGGCGGCAACGGGAGCGCGCAGCATTGATGAACCAGGACCTCGCCCACGCCGCCGCACAGGGTCAGCAAGCCGATGCCGGGTGGCCGGAGGTCCTGGCCACCGCGGCGGAGCTGGTGTTCGAGACCGACGCGGCGGGGCTGCTGCGACTCGTGGCGCCGGAGCGCGCGCTCGGCCACGAGGCGGGCGCGCTGCTGGGGCGCGAGGCGCGGGCGCTGCTGGTCGATCCGTCCGACGGCGATCCGTTCGAGGCGGGGTCGTCGTCGCGCGGGCGCAAGGTGTGGGTGCGGCGCGCGGACGGCTCCTCCGCGTGCCTGCTGGTGACGGCCGCGCCGCTGCACGACGCGCTCGGGCTGCCCGCGGGGGTGCGCGGCTTCGCGCAGGAGGTGACGCGCAAGGTGGCGCCGTTCTCGGTGGCGCTGCACCGCGCGGCGGTGGCGGAGCAGGTGCTGGACGGCTTGCGCGGCCCGGCGGCGCTGGTGTGCCCGCTGGCGCTGGCGCTGGACCTGGTGTGCGACAGGATGGAGGCGTCCGGCGCCACGCTGCTGGACCCGATCGGCTTCGTGCTGCGGCTGAGCGGCGCCGTGCTGGCGCTGCCGCCGGGGTCGATGCCGGCGCGCGCCGGGGTGGCGGGGCGGCGGCTGCTGAGCGTGGGCGGGCATGGCGTGCTGGTGTGCGGCGGCAGCCAGCCGGGCGACCCGGTGCTGGCGCTGTGGCGCGGCGAGGGGGCGCCGGCGTGGGCGGAGGCGGACGCGGGGGCGGCGGAGGCGGCGGTGGGGCTGCTGCGGCTGGTGCTCGGGCAGGAGCAGGTGGCGGGCGAGCTGTCCGCGCAGGCGCGCAGCGACGGGCTGACCGGGCTGTTCAACCGCGAGGCGTTCGGCGAGGAGATGGCGCGCCGGATCGACCGACTGGACCGCGAGTCGGTGCCGGGGACGCTGCTGCTGCTCGACCTGGACCATTTCCGCAGGATGAACGCGTGCTGGGGGCAGGAGCTGGGGGACGGCGCGCTGCTGGCCGCCACGGACATGCTGCGCCGCACGTTCCGGCCGGCGGACCTGGTCGGGCGGCTGGGCGGGGACCTGTTCGCGGCGTGGCTGGACAACGCCGACGAGCTTTCGGTGGCGGAGCGGGCGGAGAAGCTGCGGCTGGAGGCGCCCGCGACGTTCGCGGCGCTGGCGGCGGAAGGGTCGCTGCTGCTGGGGGTGTCGATGGGCATCGCCTGCCGGCAGGTGGGCAGCGCGGAGAGCGTGGACAGCCTGATGCGGCGGGCGACTCGGGCGCTGCGCCATGCCAAGGCGGCGGGACGGGGGCGGTGGTACGTGTCGCACGACCCGGCGGAGGCGTGAGGAAGACAAGGCTGGGCTCTGCCCAGACCCGCAAAGGGCCGGAGGCCCTTTGATCCCATGACTTAAGAAAGGCTTACAGCTCGCGGTTTACGTGTGCCGGTCCAGGGCGGCTCGCCCTGGCGGGTCCAGGGCAGAGCCCTGGCCTTGCTTCAGTTCCGGATCAGCGTCCCCGGCCCCGCCTCGGTGAACAGCTCCAGCAGGCAGGCGTGCGGCACGCGCCCGTCGAGGATGACCGCGCCGCGCGCGCCGCGCTGCACGGCCTCGAGGCAGTTCTCCACCTTGGGGATCATGCCGCCCGAGATCATGCCGCTGGCGATGCCGGCGTGGACGTCGGCGACGGAGAGCTCCGCGATCGGCTGGCGGTCGTGGTCGAGCACGCCGGGCACGTCGGTCAGCATCAGCAGGCGGGTGGCCTTCAGCGCGCCCGCGATGAAGCCGGCGACGGTGTCTGCGTTGATGTTGTAGGTCTGCCCGTCATCGCCCATGCCGATGGGCGCGATCACCGGGATGATGCCTGCGCCGGTGAGCGCGTAGATCACGCCGACGTCGATCTGCACCGGCTCGCCGACGAAGCCGAGGTCGAGCGCGCGCTCGATCCGGCTGTCTGGGTCGCGGGTGGTGCGCTGCAGCTTGCGGGCGCGGATCAGGCCGCCGTCCTTGCCGGAGATGCCGACCGCCATGGCGCCGGCGCGGCTGATGAGGCCGGCGACCTGCTTGTTCACCGTGCCGGCGAGGACCATTTCCACGACCTCGACCATGGCGGCGTCGGTGACGCGCAGGCCGTCGATGAAGGTGGACTGGATCGCCAGGCGGGCGAGCATCGCGTTGATCTGCGGGCCGCCGCCGTGCACGACGACGGGGTTGAGGCCGACCAGCTTGAGCAGCGCGATGTCGGCGCCGAACTGCTCTGCGAGGAGGTGGTCGCCCATGGCGTGGCCGCCGTACTTCACGACGATGGTGGCGCCGGCGTAGCGGCGCAGGAACGGCAGGGCGTGGGCGAGGACGGCGGCCTGCTCCGCGGCGACCGCGAGGGCTTCTGGGGAGAGGGACATCGGGCGGGGCTCCTTCGAGGCTCGCGGGACAAGGGCGGGGCGGAGGGCAGCCGTCAAGGGAGGAAGCGAGGCGCGGCTCCCCTTCGCTGCCCTTCCGACAAGCTCAAGCAGGCCTCAGAAATCGGTCATTCTTCCTTGCCCTGCTGCTCCACCTGGGTGTGGAATGTCGCCGCACTCCTGAGCAACTGCTCGACCTCCTCGGGCGTGCGGGCTTCCGCTTCCACGTCACCAAACTTCAACCGTGCTTTCCGCCCGGCGCGGCCTGCAAACCATCCGGTGACCGCCGCTGTGACAATGCCGATGGCGGACGGGCCTAAATATTCAATCGCAAATTCAGCAAGAGGGTATCCGTGAGCGTCAATCGAATGCAATGCTGCATGCATTTGAGAGCACGTGATCCCTGCTTTCTTTAGCGCACTGTCAAAATTTGCCAGTTCTTGCTGAAAGCTAGAGTCAGTGATCGGGGGATCGTCGGGGGCGCTTCCCAGTTCGACTTCGAGTTCCATCCGTCTTTATCCCCTGTTTATTGTTGAGCTTGGCATTTCTCGCGAAGCTGGCGGCAATTTCCTCTGCCTGCTTTTGCTGTTCCAGCGTTGGCGAGGCCCGATTTTCCTAATCTTCAGCCCTAGTTGCCTGCCCGTCAGAACTGGCCTTTCTCCAATGCCTCGCGCAGCACCTTCTCGACGCGAGCATTATAGCCGGGTCCGGTTGCGCGAACGCCCTTCACCACGTCAGCGTCAAGCCGGAAGCCGATATGCACCTTGGGCTGCTCGACCGGGGGCCTGCCCCGTCCGCGCTTCCAGTCGGCATGGATTTCGGGGTGCGCGTCCTTGAACGGGATGGCGCGGCTCCATTCCTCGTCAGTCGCCTCGGGAACGTCCACGGCGTCCCAGGCCTCCTGCGAGACATGGGCGGGCTTTTCAGGCCGGTCGTTCATGGCGTTTCCTTTCGCGGTCGTTGGCTTTTCTCAGGCCGATGACCCGGATGGCATCGCCGCGCAGCGTGTAGCAGACGCAATGCAGCCGCCCGTCCATGGGGCCATAGGCGATGAACCTGGTTTCTCCGTAGTCGAAGCGCCGGTCCTCGATCCTTACGGCCTGGTCGAGGTCGATCCGCTCCGCCGCAGCGAGCGAAACGCCATGCTTTAAGCGGTTGGCCTCGTCCTTGTCGGGGTCGAACTCGATCTTCATTCCCAAGCGGATGTTGCAACATCGATTAGCCAGGGGCAAGGTTTCTTGTTGCAACATAATTTCAGGCTGCTGCTCCGTACGAGGCAGCAATCCGTCCGGAAACCTGCCCGTCTGGGCTTGCGGCACGGAGCCTCGGGGCGGTTCCGCTTTCGTGCGCCGGGTCCAGGGGCGGCTCGCCCCTGGCGGGGTCCAGGGGCAGAGCCCCTGGCCTTGCCTAGTGCTTCGGCAGCGCCAGAGTGGCCAGCGCCGCGCGCAGTTCGGGGATGCCGGCGCCGGTGCTGCTGCTGGTGGCGATGATGTCGGGGTGGGCGGCGGCGTGCTCGCGCACGTATCCCCGGACCTGGGCGAGCTTGCGGGCGAGGGCGGCAGGCTTCGTGCCGTCGGTCTTGGT
>CAXSES010000032.1:12012-15082 GCA_964236225.1 uncultured Acetobacteraceae bacterium | reverse complement strand
GCCCGCCGGTGCCCGGCGAGATCCGGGGCTCACGGCCCGGAGGCCGCCTGTGCGGCCTCGACCTGATCCAGGTTCCGGATCAGCCGCCCCAGCAGGGACGCCAGGATGGCGACCTCAGCCTCGGTGAAGCCGGCCAGGGCTTCCCTGCTGCCCTGAAGCAGGGCCTCGCGCGCCTCGGGCAGGCGCGCCCTCGCGGCAGCCGTCAGGGAGATCATGCTGCTGCGCCCGTCCGCCGGGTCGGGCACCCGCCGGACCAGGCTGTCGCGCTCCATCCTCGCGAGCATCTGCGCCATGGAGGGCTGTTCCACCTTTGCCAAGCGCGCCAGATCCTTCTGCGAGCATGACGCGCCATCCTTAAGCGCAACCAGAACCGGCAGGCAGCTCATTCCGAATCCGAGGGGCTTCAGCCGCGCCTCGCCGACCCGGGCGAACGCGCGCGCGGTCCGGCTGATGAGGTGGCCCGGCGTCGAGAAGGGGTCCCAGTCCATCGGTCGGCTTCCTCGTTGCATTGGCGCCTATGTTCTTATATAGGAGCCTATCTGTCAGGGTGTGATCCATGGGCCAGCCGAGCGTCGCGATCGTCGGAGCCGGCCCCGGCGGCCTCGCGCTCGCACGCATCCTGCACCAGGGCGGCGTTTCTGCCACGGTGTTCGAGCGCGAGGCGCACGCGCTGGTCCGGCCGCAGGGCGGCACCCTCGACCTGCACGCGGACACCGGCCAGGCCGCCCTCGAACGCGCCGGCCTGGGGACGGAGTTCCGGCGCATCGCGCGCTACGAGGACCAGGGCAGCCGTCTCTACGACAAGGCCGGCACGCTGCTGTTCGCCCATGACGACGCGGCGGGCGGGGATCGGCCAGAGGTGGACCGCACCGCCCTGCGCGAGGTCCTGCTGGCCTCCCTGCCCGCCGACGCGGTCCAATGGGATCGCGCGCTTCAGGAGGCGCGGCCCCGTCCGGACGGCGCGCATGACCTCGTGTTCGCGGGCCGGACAGCCGGTCCCTTCGACCTGGTGGTCGGCGCGGACGGAGCCTGGTCGAGGGTCCGTCCCCTGGTGTCGGCCTACACGCCGCAATACACCGGCATCACGTTCATCGAGTTCGGCATCGAGGACGTGGACGTGCGCCATCCTGCCCTGGCGCGGCTGGTCGGGCGTGGCAAGATGGACGCGCAGGGCGATGCCCGGGGCATCATCGCGCAGCGCAACGCCCATGCGCACGTGCGGTGCTACGCCGTGTTCCGGGTTCCGGCGGACTGGGCGACCCGGGCCATCGACTTCACCTCGCCTGCCGCGGCCCGCGCCGGCCTGGCCGCGCTGTTCGCGGGCTGGGCCCCATGCTTCACCGACCTGATCCAGGCGAGCAGCGGCTGCATCGTTCCTCGCCCCCTGCACGCCCTGCCAGTTGGCCACCACTGGCCTCACCGCGGTGGCGTGACGCTGCTGGGGGATGCCGCCCATGTGATGTCGCCTTTCGGCGGCGAGGGCGTCAACGCCGCGATGTTCGACGCGGCGGAGCTGGGCCGGCTGCTGGCGGAGCGCGCGGACTGGCGCGCGGCGGTCCGAGCCTACGAGGCGGACATGTTCGCGCGAAGTGCCGGGCCCGCCGCCCTGGCGGCGGAAGCGGTCGCCACGGAGCTGTCGCATGACGGCCTCGGGCTGACGCTCGACCACCTCCAGCAACGTGTGGCCGGGCACGCCTGAAGGCGGGCCTTCGGAATCCACTCCTCAAGTGACGCAAACGGCCAGATGCGATGACCGGTTCAGCAGGAAGGCCAGGAGATTGGGGCATCCGCGTCCTGCTGCTCTTCCACCGGCAGGTCAGCACGAGCTGATGCAACGCACCAAGTGATCGTCGAGCCGTCCCCGGGCTTGACCCCGCCCTCCTGATGTGACACATGAATACGTGTTCATAGGAAGCATGGGTGCTCAACACCGATCAGACCGCGGAGCTGGCCGAGCTGTTCCGGCTGCTGGGTGAGCCGAACCGGTTGAGGATCGTGACCAGTTGCCTCGACGGGCCGCTCAGCGTGGGGGAGATCACCGCTCGCCTGGCGCTGAGCCAGTCGCTGGTGTCCCACCATCTTCGCCTGCTGCGCGCCGCCCGGCTGCTGAAGGCGGGGCGGCGGGGCAAGCAGGTCTTCTACAGCATCCCCGACTGCCACGTGCGGGAGATGCTGACGAACATGATCGAGCATCTCATCGAGCCGCATGAGCACGACGACGACATCAACGCCGAACAGGAGCGAGACCCATGAGCGTGACCATCGATCGGGTGAAATGCGCGTGCAGCGACTGCGTCTGCGTCGTGGACGTCGAGAAGGGCGTGAAGCGCGACGGGCGCATCTTCTGCGGCGACCCGTGCGCAGAGCATCACAGGGGCGGCGCCGGCTGCGACCACGCCGGCTGCACCTGCCACGGCTGACGGCCGCCATCCTGGCGCGGCCGCCCGCGCGGCCCGCTAGGACGGCGCCGCGACCGCCCGCGAGCCCGCGTCCCCGCTCCGGCAGGGGCCGCATATCCCGGTCAGCTCGACGGTGCGGTGATCCAGCGTGAAGCCGTGGCGCTCGCCCAGGTCCTCCGTCGCCTGGGCGATCCGCCTGTCCTCGGTCTCGACCACGGTCCCGCATTCCCGGCAGATCAGGAAATGCCCGGCGTGCGGGTGGTCGGGATGGTCGCACGCGACGAAGGATCGCGTGCTGTCCAGCCGATGCACCAGCCCCATCTCGACCAGGAAATCGAGGCTGCGATAGATGCTCGCGGAGGTGATGGCGTTGTCATCCAGCCGCGTGAGGCCGAGCAGCTCGTAGGCGGTCATCGGCCTGCCGACCGCCAGCAGCCTTCCCAGCAGCGCGCGGCGCTGGCGCGTGAACCGCCTGCCGCGTCCACGGCAGATCGTCTCCGCCTCTTCCACCAGGCCTTCCCAGCCACGTTCGTCCGGCACTTCCGTCTCCTCACGCCCGACCCGTTCAGTGTAGCAGGCCGGCGGATTCGCGACAGGACGTCATGGCGAGGCCGCGAGGGGCGCCCGAACGGTTCGGCCGAGCCGGACGCCCGAACGGTTCGGCCGAGCCG
>CAXSES010000032.1:1808-11912 GCA_964236225.1 uncultured Acetobacteraceae bacterium | reverse complement strand
AGGGGCGCCCGAACGGTTCGGCCGAGCCGGACGCCCGAACGGTTCGGCCGAGCCGGACGCCCGAACGGTTCGGCCGAGCCGCGCCCGGCGCCCGGCGTCCTCCAGCACGCGCCGGCACCGGTGATCCGTCAGCTTGCGCCAGCGCCTGATCTCCTCCGCCGTGCGCAGGCAGCCGGTGCAGAAGCCGGTCCTGCCATCCATGCGGCACGCATCGATGCAGGGGGACGCCACGCCCCTCAGGACGCCGCCCTGGACAGGTCGAAGACCGACAATGCCCCGTCGCCGGTCCCCGCCGCAAGCCGGACGCCGTCGCGCGACCAGGCGAGCGCCGTGATCCGGCCGCCCCCCGCCGGCCGCAGCCGGATGGCCCGGCTCTCGCGACCGGCGGCCAGCTCGCAGATGGCGACGCAGCCGTCGTCAAAGCCGGTCGCCACCAGGGGACGGCCTGGGTGGACGGCGACCTGCGTGACGAGCTGGCCGATCCCCTGCCCGACCTCGAGCGGCGGCTTGCCTTGCGGGCCCGACCCGGCGAAGGACCAGGCGATCACGCACTCCGACCCGGATGTCGCCAGCATCGGCGGCCTGGCCAGCCAGTCCATGGACCGCACCTTGGCCGCATAGCCGCGCATGGCCATGTCCTCGCCGTCGGCGACGCGCCAGCCATGCAGCTCGCATTCCTGCATCGCCGACATCAGGTGGGCGCCGTCAGGGCTCCAGGACACGCCGATATGCGAGCCGCGCCATTCCAGCCGGCTTGGCGTCCCGCCAAGCGTCGCGGTCCACCACAGGGTCACGCCGCCGTAATGCGCCACCGCCAGGCGCTTGCCCTTCGGGTTGAAGGCGAGGCCGGACACCGTGCTGGGATGATCGGAGGCGCGTGCCCGCACGGCGCCGCGGGCGTCGAGCAGCCGGACCTCCCTGCCGACTGCAACCGCCCTCGCCTTTCCCGGACGCGACACCGCCAGCGCGTCGAGCTGCCGCCCCGACTCGCTCAGCAGCTCGGTCGCCGTGCCGTCCGGAGACGAGCGGACGAGCCGCCCGTCATCGCCGCCGGTGACGAAGCCCTGTCCGTCGATGTCGAGCGCCAGGCAAAGCGCGGCGCCCTCGTGCGCCGGCACGGACCGTGCGGACCCGTCCGGGTCCACCAGCCGGACGGTGCCGTCCCCAAGGCTCGCGGCCAGCAGGCCGGAATCCGAGAACACGGCGCCGACGACGCCGGCGTCGAATCCAGTTTCCACGCCCGGCGGCGCAAGGACGCGTGGCTCGGCGGGCGACATGCCGCGCCCTTCAGGCGACGCAGGCCGCGAACCCGGCCTTCAGGTCCATCGTGTCGAGGTCGCGGCCGATGAACACGAGCTTGGAGTCCCGCGCGTCGCCGGCGCCCCAGGCCTTGCCGTCGTCGCCTTCCATCAGCATGTGGACGCCCTGGAAGACGAAGCGGTTGGGGCTGCCCTTGATGTCGAGGATGCCCTTGGAGCGCAGGATCGACACGCCCTCCTCGCGCAGCAGGGCGCGTATCCACCGGTTGAACCTGTCCATGTCGATCGGCCGCGTCTCGCGCAACGCCACGCTGGTCACGGCGTCGTCGTGTTCGTGGGCGTCCTCGCCCAGGAAGTCCGGCTCGATGGCCAGGATGCGATCCAGGTCGAAGGCGCGCCGGTCCAGGATCTCGGTCGGCGAGATCGCGCAGCGCTCGGTGCGGTGGATGACGGCGGTCGGGTTGATCGCGCGCAGCCGCGCCTCGAGCGCCGCCAGCTCGTCGGCCGGCACCAGGTCGGCCTTGTTGAGCAGGATCACGTCGGCGAAGGCGATCTGCTCGGCCGCCTCGTGGCTGTCGTCCAGCCGGGCCAGGACGTTCTTGGCATCGACCACCGTGACGATGGAGTCGAGCCTGGCGACGGCCTTGACCTCCTCGTCGACGAAGAAGGTCTGCGCGACCGGCGCCGGGTCGGCGAGGCCCGTGGTCTCGATCAGGATGGCGTCGAACCGCCCCTTGCGCTTGAGCAGGTTGGCGATGATGCGGATCAGGTCGCCGCGCACGGTGCAGCAGATGCAGCCGTTGTTCATCTCGAACACCTCCTCGTCGGCGTCGACCACCAGCTCGTTGTCGATGCCGATCTCGCCGAACTCGTTGACGATCACGGCGTAGCGCCTGCCGTGCTCCTCGGTGAGGATGCGGTTGAGCAGCGTCGTCTTGCCGGCACCGAGATAGCCGGTGAGCACGGTGACGGGGATCTGGGGCCGGGCCGTGGGGTTCGCAGCCGAAGCGGACATGGCAGCCTCCATCTGGCGGCGCTCTGCCGCTGCTTGTGCGGCCACCTTAGCCGATGTGATGCAATGTATCAATTCAGCGCCATGGCCTGACGCCAACGGCCAATGCGATGACCGGTTCAGCAAGCAGGGCCAGGGGCTCTGCCCCCATGCTTAAAGACGGGGGACCCCGCCAAAGGCTCGCCTTTGGAATCCAACACTTAAGTTGTGCCGGGTCCAGGGGCGGCTCGCCCCTGGCGGGTCTGGGCAGAGCCCAGCCTTTCCTGCCTGAGGCCCGTCGCATCCGGCCGTGGCTGTAAGTCGCCCGGGGTGGCAGGACAGCACCCTGCCTCCCGGGGCCTCCTCCCGTCACTCAAGGAACCGGACGAGCGCGCCGTTCACCTGGCCGGGCTCCTCGAGGTGGAGCCAATGCGTGGCGCCGCCGATGATCATCAGCCGCGCGTCGTCGCACAATGCGTGCGCGGCCTCGGCGACGTGGCGCTCCAGGAACACGTCGTTCTCGCCCCACAGGATCAGGGTCGGCGGCGTGATCCGGGCCGGCTCGCCCGGCGACGGCCTTTGCCGCAGGGCGCGGTAGTAGTTCAGCATGCCCGTGAGCGAGCCGGGATGTCCCCAGGCCTCGGTGTAGTGGTCGATCGCGCCTGGTTCGAGCGTATCGGGGCGTCCGCTTCCCTGGACCATGCCACGCAGCCCCGCGAAATCGAGCGCGCCGAGTGTCGCCTCGGGCAGCCAGGGCAACTGGAACAGAGCGACATAGGTGCTGCGCAGCGCCTGGGTCGGGTGCTCCAGCGCCTGCCTGGCCCAGAGGTCCGGATGGGGACCGTCCATCACCGCGAGACGCTCCAGCCGCCCGGGATGGCCGGCGCCCACGGCCCAGGCGACGATCGCGCCCCAGTCGTGCCCGACCAGGCGGAAGCGTCCGGCGCCGAAGCCGTCGGCAAGGGCCAGCACGTCCGCCACCAGCACGTCGAGCCGGTAGGATGCCACGTCCTGCGGGGCGTCGCTCTGGTTGTAGCCGCGCATGTCCGGCACCACGACGTGGTAGCCCTGCCCGGCGAGCGGGGTGATCTGGTGCCGCCACGCCCACCAGAACTCCGGGAAGCCGTGCAGCAGGATCAGCAGCGGCCCATCCGCAGGCCCGGCCTCCACCACATGCAGCGACAGGCCGTTCACCTCTCGCCTGGCGCTGGTCCAGCCTGGTTGCAGCAAGGTCATGCGCGGTCGCCTTCACCGGTAAGGGCCAGGAGCGCGGTCAGGCCGCCTGCCCGCGGACTCCCGGGTTGTCGCACGCAAGCGACGATGCCCGCCTGCAGGCTGGCGGCAGAGGGTGCGGCAGGTTCATCAAACCTGATGATCACGTCCTCCCGGCCCATGGGCCCGAAGAATCCATGGGCCGGGAGAAGAACCCGCCGCGATCCGTGCCGCACACGCCGCGGCGGGTGATGCGGACCAGGACCTCGTCCTCGCGCGGGCCTTCCAGCGCCGCCGCCTCAATACCAACCGCCGAATGCGATGACCGGTTCACAGGCAAGGCCAGGGGCTCTGCCCCCAATGCCTGGAAGCGGGGACCCCGCCAAAGGCTCGCCTTTGGAAACCAACGCTTAAGTTGCGCCGGGTCCAGGGGCGGCTCGCCCCTGGCGGGTCTGGGCGGAGCCCAGCCTTGCTTGCCTGAACGCCCGTCGCGGCGGCGATCGTCACGCGGCGCTCCCGGCGAACAGGGCGACGAGGCGATCGGCGACGGCATCCGGCGCCTCGCGCTGCGGGAAGTGGCCGACGCCGGGCAGCAGCACGAACTCGAACGGCCCGGTGAACTTCTCCCGCACCGACCTGGCGGCGTCCGGCGGATTGACGCCGTCCGCCGCGCCCTGGACGTAGATGGCGGGCAGCGGCAGCGTCCTCGTCGCGCGCACCTTGTCCTCCAGCGCCGCGCTGCGCGGATCGGGCGCCGCCGCGTCCCAGCGCGAGCGGTAGCTGTGCAGGGTCACGTCAACCCAGTCCGGGTTGTCGAAGGAGCGCGCGACCCGGTCGAAGGTCGCCTCGTCGAACCAGCCGGGGGGCGACCAGTTCTCCCAGTGGAGGCGGGCAGTGGAGGCGGGCAGTGGAGGCGGGCGAAGCCGCGCCTGTCGTCGCGCACCGCCTGCGCCCCGCGCGGGGTGGCCATGAACCAGTGGTACCATTCGAGCTGCGCGTGCCAGAAGGGCGGCGTCGGCATCCCGCCCAGGCGCGGCGGGGTGGACAGCAGGGCGATCCGCTCCACCCGGCCGGGCCAGCCAACGGCCAGGGCCTCCGCCACGTTGGACCCCCAGTCGTGTCCCGCCACGACGAACCGCTCGATCCCGAGCCCGTCCATCAGGGCGATCACGTCCATGGCCAGGATGCCGCTGTTGCCGGTGCGGGCCGCGGCCCCGGTCAGGCGCGTGTCGCCGAAGCCGCGCAGGGTCGGCACGATCGTGCGCAGCCCGGCCCGGTTCAGCACCGGCGCCACGCCCGCCCAGGTGGACGCGTCGTCGGGCCAGCCGTGCAGCAGCACGGCGGTGCCGCGCTCGCCGCCGCCGGCGTCGTCGTAGGCGATGCAAAGCTCGTCGGTCCGGAGGGTTCGCATGGGCGAGTGCCCCGGCACAGCGCTCATGCCGGCACCTCGTCGATGGAGGCCGGCTCGCGCAGAGGCGCGCCGTTGGCCTCCCGGCGCAGGCGGGACATCACGGGATACGCCCTGAGCCGCGCACGCATGATCGAGCCGAGCGGGCGATGCGCCGCGAGGCTGTGCGACACGCAGAACGAGAGATCGTCCACGAAGCCGCGCCGGGCCGGGCTGTAGGCGTCCTGCCGGGGCAGCCGGAGGCGCGCGACGGTGCGGTAGGGGCTCTTGTCCTCCGGCCACTCCACGCTGGCATCCTCGACCGGCATGGCCCTGAGATCGGTGCAGAGCTGCACCCGGACATCGAACTCGGCGTCATGCGCGCGCAGGAAGCCCACCGTCGCTGTCCGCAGCGCGTCCGGGTCGTCGAGGTCGACGGACGTGCCGTCGAGCGCCCGCTGGGCGGGCGAGACGGGCACCACGGCGAGCTTGGCCAGGTGGTCGCCATAGCGGATGGGCGCCTGGGTGAAGTAGGCCTCCGCCAGCGGATGCACCCGGCTGTGGCCGAAGAAGTCCAGGGTCGGGCTGTCGCCGCCAGCCCGGTGCAGCAGCCTGTTGAGGGCCCGCGCCACCGTGGAGACCCCCGCCTTGAGGGCGCCCGGGATTTGCGGCGCGTGCTCCAGCAGGCGGTGGTTGGCCAGGAACTGGGCGGCGGTGCCGGCCGCGAAGCGGTTGCCGGAGTCGAGCACGAAATCCTGCGTCGCGTCGGCGTGGCCCGGCAGCTTCTCGCCCTCGACCCCGAGCAGCTTCAGCGACAGGCCGCGCTGCGTCGCCACGGAGTCGGAGTCGATCTCGCCAGGCACGTTGGCCAGCCGCGCGATGACGGGATAGCTGGCGCCTGGCCGGAAGACGCCCTGGGCGAGCGGCGCCGGCAGGTCGTCCGGAACGCTCAGCGCGCCGACCGCCAGGCCATGCGACTTGCCATGCGAGACCCGCACCGCCCTGCCGTCCCCCGCGCGGTTGCGGCCGCCCAGGCGATGCAGGGATGCGAGGATCGCGTCGATGGTCTGCGCCTCGCCCGCCGGGATGGTCTCGACTCCCTCGCTGTAGCGCACGAACGCGCCGCCGGGCGGAGCTGGCCCGCTCGCCGGCGCCGGCGTGTACTCCGCCGCCTCTCGGCCGCGGGAGCGGCGCGCGTGGACGGCGTCGAGCACCACGACCGGCGCCACCGCCAGGGCCGCCAGCACGGCGCGCCGCCGGTCCGGGTTGCCGGCGCGCATGGCCTCGGACAGCAGCAGCCCGTCGAGGACATCGCCCGCCACCCGCGTCCACAGCCACGCCCTCGGGTCCTTCGCCGCCAGGACGAGCGCGCCCGACGCGATCTCGCGGGCGCCGAACACCTGCAGCAGCCTCTCGTGCCCGCGCAACCCGGCCGCCCGCGCGACGGTGCGCGGCGCCAGCAGCTCCGCCAGACCGAGCCCGATGCCGAACCAGGCCAGTCCACGCGCCACCTGCCGAGAGCTCATGCCGATGCCTCCTTCGATGCTGGTTTCATGCCCGCGCCTGGGCCCGGGATCGCGCGACGGCGGTCCCGGTCCTCGCCGGGTCGGGGCCGCCGCCGCGTTCAGCCTGCGGAGCCAGGTTCGGTGCCCGTCATCCCGACGCGCCTGGAGAATTTCGTCTCCGCCATGCTCGGCATCAGCACGGTCGCGCCGCCGCCCTGCCGTGCGGCCACGGCCAGGGTGGTTGCCGCGGCCCGCGACGGCCCGGTGTCCTGGCCCCTGGGCGTCACCGCAATGTGGTGGTTCGCGGCCTCCTCGTTCGGCTGCGCCATCGCGTCCGCCATCAGCCCAGACCCTCCTCGCTGCCGGGCACGGACATGTCGAACGCGTTCAGCAGCACGGAGACCAGGCAGTAGCCGCCGATCAGGTAGACCAGCTCGCCCACGCCATCCTGGCCGAAGGCATCGATCGCCGCCCGGTAGGTCGATCCCGCCAGCTGCCTGCCGCCCGCCAGCACGACGGCCACGTCGTAGGCGGCCGCCTCCTGCACGCTGAGGTCGGCCGGGCGCTGCCCGGCGGCGAGGGTCGCGATCTTGGCTGGCGACAGCCCGGCGCCTTCGGCGACGCGCTCGTGGGCGTACAGCTCGTAGCGCGAGTTGAAGCAGGCGCCCGTGGCCAGGATCGCCACCTCCCGCACGGGCCTGGGCAGCCTGGCCTGCTCGATCAGCGCGCGGGTGTACTCCCAGACCGGCTGGCCGAACCGGAGGAAGTGCAGCATCGGCGGGAACGGCCCCACCAGCGCGCCGTCGCCGCGCCTGGACACGAAGCCTTTCAGGTGCTCGGCGATCACGGGGGCCATGGCCTCGTGCAGCGCGCGCTGGTCGGGCGTCATGGCGCCGGGCGCCAACGGGGGCAGTCGCATGCTCCGGCTCCTGTGCGGGGGTTGGTCGCCCGAAGACGAACGCGCCCTCCGGGATTTGCGACGCAAGGATCAAATGATCCGGCCCTGCCTGGCGTCGGCGCCGCGGTCCCCTCCGGCCCGACACCAACGGCCGAACGCGATGACGGTTCAGCAGGAAGGCAGGGACGGCTCGCTCCCGCCTCGAAGCCAGAGGCGAGCCTTGACGGAGTTCGAGGCGGAGCCTCGACCTGGCCTGCCTTCCCCCGGGCCCGCTTGCCCTTCGCAACCCCGCCCGAATTGACCCTGCCTCCGCCGCTCCCCATACATGGACCGCAGGAGACAGACGCGATGACCGCCGCCCTGGCTGCGCTCGACGACGACCTGGCCGTGGCCCGCTCGGTGCTGGCCACCGAGGCGGCGGGCCTGCGCGCGCTCTCGGCCGCCCTGGACGGGCGCTTCGCCGAGGCGGTGGCGCGGCTGGCGGCGCTGCCGGGCCGCGTCGTGGTGAGCGGCATCGGCAAGTCCGGGCACGTCGCGCGCAAGATCGCGGCGACGCTGGCGTCGACCGGCACGCCCTCGCTGTTCGTCCACCCCGCGGAGGCCAGCCACGGCGACCTCGGCATGGTGCTGGCGGGCGACGGCGTGCTCGCCCTGTCCAACTCCGGAGAGACGGCGGAGCTGGCCGACCTGGTGGCGCACGCGCGCCGCTTCGGCCTGCCTCTGGTGGCGATCACCGGCCAGCGGGAGAGCACGCTGGCGCGGGCGGCCGACGTGGCGCTGGTGCTGCCGGCCGCCCCGGAGGCGTGCGCCGCGACGGGCGCGCCGACCACGAGCACCACGATGCAGATGGCGCTGGGCGACGCGGTCGCTGTGGCGCTGCTGCAGAGGCGCGGCTTCACCGCGGGCGAGTTCCACGATTTCCACCCAGGGGGGCGGCTCGGCGCGCGGCTGCAGCGGGTGCGCGCGCTGATGCACGCGGGCGAGGCGATGCCGCTGGTGCCGCTCGGCACAGCGATGCCGGAGGCGATCGTGCTGATGACCACGAAGAGCCTGGGATGCCTGGGCGTGCTGGACGAGCGGGGCCGGCTCGCCGGGATCATCACCGACGGCGACCTGCGCCGCGCGATGGGGCCGGGGCTGCTGGAGCGCCGCGTGGAGCAGGTGATGACCGCGGCGCCCGAAACGATCGGGCCGGACGCGCTCGCGGCCGAGGCGCTGCACAGGATGACCGCGCGCGAGCGGCCGATCACCAGCCTGTTCGTGGTCGAGGCCGGGGCAGGCGGCGGCCGGCTGGTCGGGCTGCTGCACCTGCACGACCTGCTGCGCGCGGGGCTGGCGTGAGCGGGCGCGCGAGCAGGTCCGGCACCAGCGACCCCGGCGCGAGAGACTCAGGCACCAGTGATCCCGGCACCGGCGACCCCGGCGCGAGAGACTCGGGCGTAAGAGACCCCGGCCTGAGAGACCCCGGCGCGATCAGGCCCGGCGCGAGCGGCCCGGCGCCCGGCGGCGGCGCGGGCGAGGCGCCAGCGCCCCCGCGGCTGGAGCCGGGAGCGGCGTCGGCGCAGGATCTGCGCCGCAGGCCGCCGACGCGGGGCCGGCTGGCGCGCAGGCGGGTGACGCTGACGGCGGTGAAATGGCTGCTGCCGGTGGGCGCGCTGCTTCTGCTGGGCGCGGTGGCGCTGTGGCCGGAGCTGAACCGCGTCATGGGGTCGAGCCGGCTGGCGATGCGCGGGCTGGCGGCCGTCGAGCTTGGCACAGGGCGCATGGTGGCGCCGCGCTACCGGGGCGTGGACGCGCGCGGCCGGCCGTACACCGTGACCGCGGACAGCGCCAGGGAGGCGGGGCCGGAGCGGGTCGACCTGGTGGCGCCGAAGGGCGACGTGGTGATGCAGAACGGCGCCTGGCTGATGCTGGAGGGGCGCGACGGGGTGTACATGCAGCACACCGGGCAGCTCGACCTGTCGGGCGACGTGACGCTGTACCGGCAGGACGGCACGGTGATGACCTCAGACACCGCCGACGTGGACCTCAGGCAGGACTCCGCGGCGAGCAACGACCGCACCCACGCCGAGGGCCCGTTCGGCACGCTCGACGCCCAGGGGTTCGTCCTGCTGGACAAGGGCGCGGTGATCCAGTTCCAGGGGCCGGCGCACATGGTGCTGAACGGAGGCTCGCCGTGACGCGCGATGGCGACGCAAGCCCGCTCGACGCGAGGCCGTTCGGCGCGAGCCCGCTCGACGCGAGGCCGCTCGGCGCGGGTCCGTCCAACACGAGGCGGGGCGTCGTGGCCGGGGACGCCGCGCGGCTGGGCCGCCCTGCCGCGCGGCGGGGCCATGCGGGGCGCGGCCAGGACCAGGGCCGCCTGCGACGCGGCGCGCTGGCGGCGGCGCTGGCGGCGGGCGGGCTGGCGGCGGGCGGGCTGGGACAGGCGGGCGCGGCGCGGGCGCAGGCGCTCGACCTGTCGCATGGCGGGCCGATCTCCGTCACCGCGCGCGACGGCATCGACTGGAACCAGGGCGAGCAGATCGTGGTGGCGCGCGGCGACGCCCGCGCGATCCGAGGCGACGTCACGGTCACCGCCGACGAGCTGGTGGCGCACTACCGCAAGAAGGCCCTGCCCGCGGGCACGCCCGCCAAGTCGCCGAGGCTGCCGGCCGCCGCGCAGGCGAACGCCGCCGCGCCGGACATCGCCGTGTCAGGCATGGCCGCGCCAGGCGCCGCGACGGCCGACGCGGCGCCGCCGGCCGGAGCCACGCCGCCGGCCGGAGCCACGCCGCCGGCCGGAGCCACGCCGCCAGCCGGAGCCACGCCGCCGGCCGGGGCCACGCCGGGGATCGGCGACGACGCCGGCG
>CAXSES010000032.1:0-1708 GCA_964236225.1 uncultured Acetobacteraceae bacterium | reverse complement strand
GCCACGCCGCCGGCCGGGGCCACGCCGGGGATCGGCGACGACGCCGGCGCCAACGAGATCTACCGCCTGGAGGCGCTCGGCCACGTGCACATCTTCACCGCCACCGATCAGGCCTGGGGCGACCACGCCACCTACGACATCGACCAGGCGGTGCTGGTGCTGACCGGGACCGGGCTCAAGCTGGTGACGCCGCAGGACGTGCTCACGGCGCGCGACGCGATGGAGTACTGGTCGACCGCGCACATGGCGGTGGGGCGCGGCGACGCAGTGGTGACCACCAACGACCAGCGCCGCGTGCAGGCCGACGTGCTCGTGGGCTACACAGTCGACCCGAACGCGCCCGGGCCCGCAGCGAACGCCGTGGCGCCGCACGCAGCGAAGCCGGTGGCGGGCAAGCCGGGCGCCGACCCGCTGGCCACCTCGGGCAAGCTGCAGCGCGTGGACGGCTTCGGCCACGTCCGGGTGCAGACGCCCACAGAGATCGTCACCGGCGACAAGGGCGTGTACGTTCCCGATTCGGGCATCGCGCGAATCGTGGGCGCGGTGCGAATCACGCGCGGCGAGAACGTGCTCAACGGGGCGGCGGCGATCGTGAACATGCACACAGGGCTGGCCACGCTGTCGCAGAGCCCCGGCGCCCGGGTGGAGGGCCTGATCGTGCCGAACAGCGCGCCGCCCGGGGCCGCGCCCCCCCCGGCCGCGTCCGGGATCGCGCCGGGGGTCACGCAGGGGGCCGCACCCGGGGCCGCGTCAGGAGCCACGCCGGGGACCGCGGCGACCAGGCCCGCGAAGCCGGCGCGCGCGGGTGGGGCGGGGACGACCGCGGCGGCTACGGCAGCGACGCAGGCGGCGGGAACGATGCAGGCCGGGGGTGTGCGGTGAGGGAAGTGTCGATGGTGGGCGAGCGGGCCCGGGCGGAGTCGCTGCGCGTGGTCAAGGCCGGCCCAGGGAGCGGGCTCGGCCTGTCCGCCACCGGCGTGGGCAAGACCTACAAGAAGCGCCCCGTGGTGCGCGACGTGTCGATCAACGTCCGGCGCGGCGAGGCCGTCGGCCTGCTCGGCCCGAACGGCGCCGGCAAGACCACGACCTTCTACATGATCACCGGGCTGGTCCGCCCCGACACCGGCAGCATCACGCTGGACGGCGCCGACATCACCCAGCTCCCGATGTACCGGCGCGCGCGGCTCGGCATCGGCTACCTGCCGCAGGAGGCCAGCGTGTTCCGCGGCCTCAACGTCGAGCAGAACATCATGGCCGCGCTGGAGGTGGTCGAGCCCGACCACGAACGGCGACAGGCCCTGCTCGACGAGCTGCTCGCCGAGTTCGGCATCGCCCACCTGCGCAGGACGCCGGCGCTGGCGCTGTCCGGCGGCGAGCGGCGGCGCGTGGAGATCGCGAGGGCGCTCGCCACGCACCCCAACTACATCCTGCTCGACGAGCCGCTGGCCGGCATCGACCCGATCGCGGTCGGCGACATCCGCGACCTGGTGGGCCACCTTAAGGACCGCGGCATCGGCGTGCTGATCACCGACCACAACGTCCGCGAGACCCTGGAGATCATCGACCGCGCCTACATCATGCATGACGGCCGTGTGCTGATGGAGGGCGACCCGCAGGAGGTCGTCGCCCACGAGGACGTCCGCCGCGTGTACCTGGGGGAACGGTTCTCGCTCTGAGGCCGGCGAAACGGGCAGGCAAGGCCAGGGGC
>CAXSES010000031.1:11245-15524 GCA_964236225.1 uncultured Acetobacteraceae bacterium | reverse complement strand
GTGGCCGTGGTGGTGACGGCGTTCTGGCCGCCGGACTGGGTGACGAAAATGGTGCCGCTCGCACCCGCCACGGTGACGACGGGCGCGGCCTGGCCCGCCCCGGCCGGCAGGGCGGTCACCGGCATCCCGGGCGGCGAGCCGGTGGGCGCGGGAACGGTGTCGGACCCCGCGAGGTCGACCACGGCGAAGTCGGTGGGGAGCAGGCCAGGGCTGGTGCCGGTGGCGCCCGCGACGCCGACCTGGACCGTGCCGGCGGCGGTGCCGTCCGAGACCCACAGGTCGGACAGGCCGTCCGCGCCGACCCCCGAGAAATACAGCCTCCCGTCATACGCCGTCATCGCGACGTCAGGGCGGTCGGACCCGTCCACGGCGACGGGCGCCAGCCCGCCCGCCCCGGTGCCGGCGACCGCAAGCTCGGTGGTCCCCGGGGCGGTTCCGTCCGACCTCCACAATCCCGCGGTGCCGTCCGCCGCGACGCCGCCGAAATACAGCGCGCCGTCGAACACCGTAAGGGAGACCGGGGTGATCCCCAGGGCGCCCGCGCCCGCGATGGCCAGCCTGCCGGTGCCGGCGGAGGTGCCGTCGCTGGACCAGAGATCGACGTGGCCTTCGGCATCGCTCGCAGCGAAATAGGCAAGCCCGCCAAACGCCGCGATGTTCGAGCTGACCGGCGCCAGGCCGCCGGGCGCGGACTGGCCCGCGACGATCTCGACGGTGCCGGAGGCCGTCCCGTCGGACACCCACAAGTCGTTCCCGCCCGCCGAGTCGTAGCCGGAGAAGAAGAGCCGCCCGTTCGCGATGGCGAGGTTGGTCGGGTCCAGGCCAGGCCCGAAGCCGCCAAGGTTCCGGGTGTCGGCGTCGGCCACGACCAGCGCGGACGTCCCCGCCGCCGTCCCGTCGGACACCCACAAATCGACGCCGCCGCCGCCGTCCCGCCCGGAGAAGTACAGCCTGCCGCCCAGGATCACGAGCCAGTTCGGGTCCAGGCCCGTGGCCGCCGCGGCCGCCGGCCCGACCAGGGCCGTGCCGGACGCGGTGCCGTCGGTCACGTAGAGGCCTCTGTCGCCGGCCGCGTTCAGGCCGGAGAAATACAGCCTGCCGTCGTAGGCGGTCAGGTTCGTCGGCTCCAGATCGGGCGAGAGCGCCGAGGTGAACGACGCCGCGGAGCCGGAAGCGCCGCGGAGCGCCCAGAGCCCGGTCGCGGCCTGCGCCCCGCCACCGAAATAGAGCCCGCCATCATACGGCGTCATGTCCGTGATCGCGGTCCCGTTCGCGGGGTACCCGCCAAGATCGACCGCCACCGGCCCGGAGCCGCCGCCAAGCTCGAAGAGCTGGTTGCCGTTCGCAGGGGTCGAACCGAGAAACACCAGCGTGCTGGCCATGCGCCCATCCCACAAGCCGGCGGCGACATCTGCGACCGGCCCGTCAGGGTAGGCGGCGGCTTCTTAAGCGCCTGCTAATGCCGACGGCCTTTGACGTTGGCCCGTCGGGCAGGCAAGGCCAGGGCTCTGCCCCATGCCTCAAGCGGGGACCCGCCAGGGCGAGCCGCCCTGGACCGGCCTTGTCGAAGGAAGACAGGGGCAGGGCGCTGCCTCGTGCAAACAGGGCGCTGCCTCGTGCAAATTCGGGGCCGAAGGCGGGGCCTCCCTTCGGCAACCTCGCCCTCCTCTGCGCGCTGTGCCCGCTTCATCGCCAGGAGTTCCGCCATGCCCGCTCCCAGGAGCGCCCTGCTGATCGGCGCCTCGCGCGGCCTCGGCCTCGGCCTCGCGCAAACCCTGGCCCGCCGCGGCTGGTCCGTCACCGCGACCGCCCGCGACCCCGGCCGCGCCCCTGCGCTGGCCGCGGTGCCGGGCGTGCGGGTCGAGCGCGCGGACATCACCGACGCTGCGGGGATGGTCGCGCTGCACGAGCGCGCCGCCGGGCCGTTCGACCTGGTGTTCGTGGTCGCGGGCATCGCCGACGACGCCACCCTGCCGGTGCACGAGGTCAGCCCCGCCTCCGCCGCCCACGTGTTCGAGACCAACGCCCACGCCCCGCTGCGCGCCATGGAGCAGTTCACCAACCGCCTCGCCCCCGGCGGCACCATGGCGGCGATGACCTCGGTCCTGGGCAGCGTGGCGGGGAACGCCGCCGGCGGCTGGGAGATCTACCGCGCCAGCAAGGCCGCGCTGAACACCCTGACCCGCTGCTACGCCCTGCGCCACAAGGGCGACGGGATCACCGTGCTCTCCCTGCACCCCGGCTGGGTGAGGACCGACATGGGCGGCCCCGGCGCCTCGCTCGACGTCGAGACCAGCGCGAACGGCCTGTGCGACGTGATCGAGGCGCAGCACGGCACGGGCGGGCACCGGTTCCTGGACTGGGAGGGGCGGACGATCGCCTGGTAGCGAACGGAAGCAAGCAAGGCCGGGCTCCCCCTCCGCCTGCCCTTCCAACGGCCCAAGAGGGCCGTCGGAACCTTTGGCAGGCTCCGCCCAGACCCGCCCCTGGCCCCGGCGCAACTTGAGGGAAGGCGGTCCAGGGGACCTTCCCCTGGCGGAGTTCGAGGCGGGGCCTCAACCCTGCTTCCTGCCGCGATCGTTCCACCCCCGCTTGACGCCCCCGCGCGAATGACGCTCGCTTGCGTCCGCCCCGCCGCGCCCCGGCCGGCGCCGCAACCGCCGAGGCCGCGCATGACAGAGCAACTCCCGGACCCGGCCCACTTCTCCGCCGACCCCCTGGCCACGGACCGGCTGGGCACGCTGGCCCGCGTGCGCGCGATCCTGGCCAGCTCGTCGGGCAACCTGGTCGAGTGGTACGACTTCTACGTCTACGCGTTCGGCGCGATATACTTCGCCCCCGCCTTCTTCCCCTCCGGCGACCGCACCGCCGAGCTGCTCAACACCTCCGGCGTCTTCGCCGCGGGCTTCCTGATGCGCCCGATCGGCGGCTGGTTCTTCGGCCGCTACGCCGACCGCCGCGGCCGCCGCGCGTCCATGCTGCTCTCGGTGCTGCTGATGTGCGCGGGCTCGCTGGCGATCGCCGTGCTGCCCACCGCGGCCACGCTGGGGCGCTCGGCGGCGGTGATCCTGCTGATCGCGCGGCTGGTGCAGGGCTTCTCGGTCGGCGGCGAGTACGGCACAAGCGCCACCTACATGAGCGAGGTGGCGCTCGCACGGCACCGTGGCTTCTACGCCTCGTTCCAGTACGTCACCCTGATCGGCGGCCAGCTCCTCGCCGCGCTCAGCATGCTTCTGCTCCAGCAGGCGCTCTCGCCCGACGCCATGCGCGCGTGGGGCTGGCGCATCCCGTTCGCCCTCGGCGCGGCGCTCGCCCTGACCGCGCTGTGGCTGCGCCGCTCGCTGCCGGAGAGCATCCGCACCGACGAGGCCGCGCGCCGCCGCGCCGGCAGCCTCGCCCTGCTGCGCCGCAACGGCCGCGCCTTCTGGCAGGTCGTAAGCCTGACCGCGGGCGGCTCGCTCGCGTTCTACACCTGGACCACCTACATGCAGAAATACCTGGTCAACACCGCGGGCATGGACGCGCGCACCGCGACCTGGGTGATGACCCTGGCGCTGTTCGTGACCATGGCGACGCAGCCGCTGTTCGGTGCGCTGTCCGACCTGGCCGGGCGCAGGCGCTCACTGCTGTGCTTCGGGGCGCTGTCGATCCTGGCCACGGTGCCGCTGCTCGACGCCATCGCCGTCTGCGGGCGCACGCCGTGGACCGCGCTGCTGCTGGTGATGGGCGCGCTGGGGATCAACAGCTTCTACACCTCGATCGCCGGGCTGGTGAAGGCGGAGATGTTCCCCACCGAGGTGCGCGCGCTCGGCGTCGGCCTCGCCTACGCTGTGGGGAACTCGGTGTTCGGCGGCTCGGCGGAATACGTGGCGCTGCGGCTCAAGACCGCGGGCGTGGCCGGCTGGTTCGGCTGGTACGTCACGGCGATGGCGGGGGTGTCGCTCCTGGTCATCCTCGGCATGCGCGACACCGGCCGCCACGGCTTCCTGCGTGAGCGGTGACGCCGGCCGCTCCCGACGAGGGCGGCAGGCGCCGGACTCCGCCGCCCATCCCGGCAGCCCGGGCGGCCTGTCGGAGCCTCCGGGCGGCTCCGCCCGGACCCGCCAGGGACCGCCGCCTCCAGGCGCCGCCCAAGGGAGACCGATCCGCTTGAGCGATGGACTCCAAAGGCGGGCCTGTGGCGAAGTCCGGAGGCAGGACCTCCGGCCTTTCCTTCTTCCCGCTCCCTCGCGCCGCCAGGCCGGCGCAGCCCAGCCAGGCCGGCGCAGCCCAGAAAGGC
>CAXSES010000031.1:1390-11145 GCA_964236225.1 uncultured Acetobacteraceae bacterium | reverse complement strand
ATCCCCAGGCCCCGCCTCTCCAGGTCCCGCACCCACAGGCCCCGCACCCACAGGCATCGCATCCACAGGCGACGCACCCACAGGCTTGGCGCCCGCCGCCCCCGCGTCGCCCGCCGCCACGGCAATCGCGCCGGGTCCGGAACCGGCCGTCACCGCCGCAGGCCCGACGCCGCGCGCCCCGGACGCCCCCGCCGCGCCTGGCCTGCCCCCCGCCACGGCGTTCCGCCACCTGCTCACCGAGCTGGACCAGGCCGGCCCGTCCGGCGGCGCGGCGCCCGCTCCCCCGCCGCCCGCCCCGCCCCGTGTCGCGGCGCCGCAGGACGTGCCGCGCGCCCGGGTCCCCGAGACCCTGTCCGGCGTCGTCCCGCCCCTGCCCAGCGTCGCCGTCGCGAAGCCCGAGTTCAGCCGCCGCCGGGTGTTCATCCACTACCGCGGCGGGTCGCGGCGCGGCGCGGCGGTGGCCGACGACCTCGCCCGCACGCTCGACCCGCAATTCGCGCGCACCGAGATCCGCACCGTGGCCGCGACCCCTGGCACGGCGGAGATCCGCTACTTCTTCGACGACGACGCCGCGGCGGCCCGCGCCCTGGCCCGCAGCCTCGGCGGCGCGCGCAGCCCATGGCGCGTCCGCTCGTTCACCGGCTTCGCGCCGAGCCCGTCGCCGGGAACGCTGGAACTGTGGGTGCCCGAGCGGTAGAGCAAGCAAGGCTGGGCTCTCCCTCCGCCTGCCATTCCAATGCCCAAGCGGGCCATCGGAACCTTTGGCGGGCTACGCCCAGACCCGCAAAGGGTCCGAGGACCCTTCGATCCCATTGACTCAAGTAAAGGCGGTCCAGGGGGCCTTCCCCCTGGCGGGGTCCAGGGGCAGAGCCCCTGGCTGCCTTGCCTACTCCTCGCTCCGCCTGACCAGCACCTCGCGCTTGCCCACGTGGTTGGCCGGGCTGACGATGCCTTCCTTCTCCATCTGCTCGATCAGCTTGGCCGCCCTGTTGTAGCCGATCGACAGGTGGCGCTGGATGAAGCTCGTGCTCGCCTTGCCCTCGCGCGAGACCACGTCCACCGCCTGGTCGAACAGCCCCTTCTCCCCGTCTCCCGCCCCCGCGATCCCCGACAGCGCGGACGCCCCGTCCTCGTCGTCGCTGCCCTCCGTCACCTCGTCGAGATACGCCGGCTCGCCCTGCGCGCGCAGGAACGCCACCACGTCCTCGACCTCGCGGTCGCCCACGAATGGCCCGTGCACCCGCCCGATCCTGCCGCCGCCCTGCATGTACAGCAGGTCGCCCTGCCCCAGGAGCTGCTCCGCGCCCTGCTCGCCCAGGATGGTGCGGCTGTCGAACTTGGAGATCACCTGGTAGCTGATGCGCGTCGGGAAGTTCGCCTTGATGGTGCCGGTGATCACGTCCACCGACGGGCGCTGCGTCGCCATGATGACGTGGATGCCGGCCGCGCGCGCCATCTGCGCGAGCCGCTGGATCGCCGCCTCGATCTCCTTGCCCGCCGTCATCATCAGGTCGGCCATCTCGTCGATGATCACCACCAGGAACGGCAGCGTCGCCAGCGCCAGCGGCTGCTCCTCGAAGGTCGGCCGCCCCGTCTCCGAGTCGAACCCGGTCTGCACGCGGCGCGTGACCACCTCGCCGCGGGCCACCGCCTCGCTCACCCTGTCGTTGTAGCCGCCGACGTTGCGCACCCCGAGCTGGCTCATCGCCCGGTAGCGCCGCTCCATCTCGCGCACCGTCCATTTCAGCGCAGTGACCGCCTTGGCCGGCTCAGTCACCACCGGCGCCATCAGGTGCGGGATGCCGTCGTACACCGACAGCTCCAGCATCTTCGGGTCGATCAGGATCAGCCGGCACTGCTCCGGGCTGAGCCGGTAAAGCAGGCTGAGGATCATCGCGTTGATGCCCACGGACTTGCCCGAGCCGGTGGTGCCCGCGACCAGCAAATGCGGCATCCTCGCCAGGTCGGCCACGATCGGCAGCCCGGCGATGTCCTTGCCCAGGGCGAGCGACAGGCGCGAGGGATGCTGCGCCCACTCCTCCGTGCCGAGCAGCTCGCTGAGATAGACCGTCTCGCGGAAGCTGTTGGGCACCTCGATGCCGATCACGTTGCGCCCCGGCACGGTGGCGATGCGCACCGCGGTCACGGACAGGCTGCGCGCGATGTCGTCGGCGAGCCCGATCACCCGCGCCGAGCGGATGCCGGGCGCCGGCTCCAGCTCGTAGAGCGTGACCACAGGGCCGGGCCGTATCTCGCGGATCGCGCCCTGCACGCCGTAGTCGTTGAGCACGGTCTCCAGCAGCCGGGCGTTGGCCTGCAGCGCGTCCTCGGACGGCCCGGTGGCGCCGCGCTCCGGCGCCGGCCTGAGCAGCGACAGGGGCGGGAAGCGCCAGCTTCCCTCGCCCCCCGCCGGCTCGACGGGGCGCGGCGCGGGCGCCGCGGCGGGGGCGAGCCGGCCCGCCGCCCCGGCCGCCCCCGCCGCCACGATCCGCGGCGCCACGGCCCGCAGCGCCGCCGCCATCGCGCCCGGCCGGACCCGCGCGGCCCTGGCCGTCGCGGGCTGCTCCGCGTCGTCGTCCCCGCCCGCCAGCGGCGGCGGCGCGGGCGGGGCCGCGTCGATGCCGCCCGCCACGCCGCCCCTCGCGGCACCGGGGGGGAGGCTGCCGGCCACGACCGGCTCGCGGCGCAGCGCGCCGTCCATCCCCAGCACGGGCTCGCGCCGCGGCGCGCCCGCCCTGGCGGGCACGCCGCGCCCGACGCCGGACCACGCCGACCCGGACGCGCCCTCCGCGCCGTCCTCCGCCATCCTCTCGCGCGGCAGCAGCCCCGCGAGCCGCGAAATGCCCAATCCCGACGTTCCGCCTCCCGCTGCACCAGTCCCCGCCGCACCGGCCCCCGACGCACCAGGCGCTGCCCCGCCGGACCGCCCCGCGCCCGGCCATCCCACGCCTGCCCCTCTCGCGCCTGCCCCTCTCGCGCCTAGCAGCCACCGCGCGAGCCCCGGCGCAGCGCCGCGCAGCGCCACGCCCGCCAGCCCGCGCCCGGCGCCGGCCAGGCCCAGCCCCGCCCCGCTCATGCCCCGCCGCGCCCCGCGCCCCGCCGCGCGCCACTCGCCCGGCGTCAGCCCGAGCCCGAGCAGCACCAGCCCAAGCGCCGCCGCCAGCCCCACGACCCACACCAGCCCCGTGCCCACCGGCCCGAACGCCCCGCGCGCCGCGCCGAGCACGCCGAGCCCGAGCACCCGCCCCGCAGCACCCCCGAGCCCCGCGCTGGTCGGCCAGGCCAGGCCGCTGCCCACCGCGCCCGCCATCCCCGGTCCCACGCCGCCAAGGCTCCCGGCGCCGCCAAGGCTCCCCACGCCGCCAAAACTCATCGGCAGCGTGCCCAGCGCCGCGCCCAGCACCGGCAGCGCCAGCAGCGTGGCGCCCACCCGCACCGACACCCGCCCCAGCCCGCCGCCCGAGGCGATGCGCCACGCCCAGGCCAGCATCGCCGCCCCCGGCAGCGCGCCCGCCAGCCCGAACCCCTGCAGCAGCAGGTCCGACAGCACCGCGCCCGCCGGCCCCACCAGGTTGGTCACGCGCACCGAGGCGGCGGTGTTCAGCGACGGGTCGCGCGGGTTGTAGCTCGCCAGCGCCACCAGCAGCGCCACGCCGCACAGGCCCAGCGCGACTCCCCCCAGCTCCGCCAGCCGCCGGCGGGCCAGCAGCCGTATCTGAGGCGAGGCGAGGCGGTCGGCGGGCGACGCGCGGCGGGTCTGGGCGAGTGAGGCCATGCAGCGGCTCCGGGTGAACGATCCTGGAACAGCCTATACCATGAGGGACGCCCCCCGCTCCAAGCACAGGCAGCAGGCAAGGCCTGGGCTCTGCCCCTGCCCTTGCGCCCACTCCCCCAAGGCCCGACCTACGCCCCATGCTGCGCGTCACCGAGCTCCGGCTTCCCCTCGACCACGACGCCGCCGCGCTCGCGCCCGCGATCGCCGCCCGCCTCGGCATCCCCGCCTCCGACGTGGGCGAGCACCGCGTCGCCCGCCGCGGCTACGACGCCCGCAGGCGCGGCGACATCCGCCTGGTCTACACCCTCGACGTCGCCGTCCGCGACGAGCGCGCCGTCCGCGCCCCCGGGATCGCGCCCTCGCCCGACACGCGCTACCGCTTCGTGACCCAGGCCGGAGCCCAGTCCGGGACCCAGGCCGGCGGGCGCGCCCCCGACGCGCCCCGCCCTGTCGTGATCGGCGCCGGCCCGTGCGGCCTGTTCGCGGCGCTGCTGCTCGCCCAGATGGGCCTGCGCCCGATCGTCCTGGAGCGCGGGCAGCCGGTGCGCCGCCGCACGCAGGACACCTGGGCGCTGTGGCGGCGCTCCACGCTGGACCCGGAGAGCAACGTGCAGTTCGGCGAGGGCGGCGCCGGCACCTTCTCCGACGGCAAGCTGTGGAGCCAGGTCAGCGACCCCCGCCACTACGGCCGCAAGGTGCTCGACGAGTTCGTGGCCGCCGGCGCGCCCCCCGAGATCCTCACCGTCAGCAAGCCGCACATCGGCACCTTCCGCCTCGTGGCCATGGTCGAGCGCATGCGCGCCACCATCGAGTCGCTCGGCGGCGAGTACCGCTTCGCCAGCCGCGTCGCCTCCCTCGACCTGCGCCCCGACACGCACGCGGCGCGGGCGCCCACCGCGTCCGAGCCCGGCGGCGACCCCGAGCCCTGGGACGGCCCCCGCCTGCGCGTGGCCGGAATCGTGCTCGCCGACGGCAGCCGCATCGCCGCCGACCACGTCGTCCTCGCCATCGGCCACAGCGCCCGCGACACCACGGAGGCCCTGCACCGCGACGGCGTGGCGATGCGCGCCAAGCCGTTCTCGCTCGGCGTGCGGATCGAGCACCCGCAATCGCTGATCGACCGCGCCCGCTTCGGCGCCCAGGCCGGCCACGCCCTCCTGGGCGCCGCGGACTACAAGCTCGTGCACCACTGCGCCAACGGCCGCGCCGCCTACAGCTTCTGCATGTGCCCGGGCGGCACCGTCGTCGCCGCCGCCTCCGAGCCCGGCCGCCTCGTCACCAACGGCATGAGCCAGTACTCGCGCAACGAGCGCAACGCCAACGCCGGCCTCGTCGTCGCCGTCACCCCCGACGACTACCCCGGCGACGCGCTCGCCGGAATCGCCTTCCAGCGCCGCTGGGAGGAGGCCGCGTTCCAGGCCGGCGGCGGCACCTACGCCGCCCCCGCCCAGCGCGTGGGCGACTTCCTCGCCGGCCGGCCCTCCACCACGCTGGGCGCCGTCACCCCCTCCTACCGCCCCGGCGTGCGACCCACCGACCTCGCGACCTGCCTGCCCGACTACGCCGTCGCCGCCATCCGCGAGGCGCTGCCCGCCTTCGACCGCCAGATCCCCGGCTTCGCCATGGCCGACGCCGTGATGACCGGCGTCGAGACCCGCACCTCCTCGCCGGTCCGCATGCTCCGCCGCCGCGACGGCCGCAGCCTCAACGTCGCGGGGCTCTATCCCTCCGGCGAGGGCGCGGGCCACGCCGGCGGCATCCTCTCGGCCGGAATCGACGGCATCCGCGCGGCGGAGGCGGTGGCGCTCAGCGTGCTCGGCCCGGCGCAGCCAGCGTTGGCGTGAGGGCGGCAAGGCAGGCAAGGTCGAGGCCCCGCCTTCAAGCACTGGGCCTCGAACTCCGCCAGGGGGAGCCCCCCCTGGACCGGCTCCCCTTGAGTTGCGCCGGGTCCAGGGGGGGCTCCCCCCTGGCGGGTCCCCGCCTTCAAGCATGGGGCAGAGCCCTGGCCTTGCTTGCCTCCCCGCGCCGCCGCGCGCCGGCCTGGTCGCGACCGCCGCGCGCATCCTGGCCTGCATCGACGCCCGCCCCGGCGCCCACCCCGTCCCGCCGCGCAGGACACCGGGGGCAAAAACCCCCCGATCCGTCCCGCGCCGCAGGACGCCCCGCGTCCCGCCCCCCAGGACACCCCGCAGGACGCCCGCCCGGCGTCCCCGTCACGGCAGGCGGGTCGAGTCGCCGCCAACCTCCTCCAGCCGCCCGCGCACCCGCTCGCCCGTCTCGCGCCACATCTCCGGCGGCATCGACCAGAACCGCGCCAGCATCCCGGCCATGCGGATCTCGGCCAGTGCCGCCAGCGCCGGCAGCGCCGCGAGATCGCCGGCCGACAGCGCACGCCGGCTGCGGTAGCCGTCCAGCAGCGCCGCCCACAGCGCCGCGCCGTCCGCCTCCCGCCGCAGCCACACCGCCATCGTCGCCAGATCGAGCGCCAGCGGCCCCGTGCCGCAATCCTCGAAATCGAGGAACGTCACCCGCTCCCCGTCCAGCAGCGCGTTTCCGAGCCGCGCGTCGCCGTGGCACGGCCCGATGCCCGGCTTCGCGATGCTCACGGCGACGCGCAGCATCGGCGCCGCCCACCCGGCGTCCTCCGCGATCGCCGCCGCGTCCGGCCCCGCCCGCCTCAGCCACGACGCCGCCGCGTGGCAGGCCGCGCCCGCCTCGATCCGGCGCGCGGGCACGACCGCGGCTGCCGACAGCGCATCGTGCAGCGCCGCCAGCGCGCGCCCGAAGCGGCGCACGTCCTCCAGGCAGTGCAGCATCTCCCGCCCCGGCGCGTGCTCGAACAGGCAGGCGTGGCGCATCGTCCCGTCCCAGGGCAGCCGCGTCCGCAGCCGCCCGCCCCGCCCGGCCAGCGGTCGCACCACGGCCAGCCCAGGCCCGCTCGCCAAGGCACGCAGCCCCCGCATCTCGAAATCCAGGTCCGACCCGCCCGTCGCCGGGTGGCGGCACAGCCTGAGCCAGCAGAAGCGCTCGCCCCCGCCCGGCCGCGCCTCCGCCAGCCGCAGCGTCACGTTCGCCGAGCGACGCACCTCGGCCACCCGAACGAATCGCCGTCCCCAGAAGCGGGAAGCGGCCGCGAGTCCGCGCGCATCCATCGCTGCCTCCCGACGCCAACGAACAGACAGCAAGCAAGGCTGGGCTCTGCCCAGACCCGCCAGGGGCGAGCCGCCCCTGGACCCGGCGCAACTTGGACTCGTCTCCGGCCGAGTGTACACTGCGTGGCCCGGCATGATCGGATATGCCACCACACCCGCCGCATAGGCCACGGACAGTCGGTGTAGAACAAGTCTAAGTGTTGGTTTCCAAAGGCTTGGCCTTTGGCGGGGTCCAGGGGCAGAGCCCCTGGCCTTACCTGCTGAACCGGTCATCGCATTAGGCCGTTGGCATCACCCCCTCGCCCTGTTGAACGCCGCCCGCCGGAGCGGGATGTCGGCCACCAGGGCGTCGAGGAACGCCCGCGCCTTCGCCGGCAGCCCCCGATGGCTCGGATACAGCGCGAACGCGTCCGAGGTCGCCGGCCCGGCCTCCGGGAGCAGGCGCACGAGCTCGCCCGCGTCGATCGCCGCGGCAGCCATGTAGTCCGGCAACTGCCCGATGCCCGCCCCGGCGGCCAGGGCGGCGTGGATCAGCGCCACGTCGGGCACCACGGCCCGGGGCCGCAAGGCCACCTCCTCGGTCCGGCCGTGGGCGTCGCGGAACGACCAGACCACCTCGGGCCCGGTCAGCGCGACGATGTCGTGCGCCGGCAGCGCGGCCGGGCGGCCGGGCGGCCCACGGGCGGCGACGTAGCCGGGACTGGCGCACGTCCAGAGCTCCACCGTGGCCAGCCGGCGCGCGACCATCGCGGTGTCGGGCAGCGGGCCGATGCGGATGAACAGGTCGGCCTCCCCGGCCGAGACCCCGCTCCAGTCGGTGTCGCGTTCGAGCACCACGGTCACCTCGGGGCAGCTCCTCAGGAACGCGGGCAGCATCGGCACCAGGGCGCCCAGCGTGAACGCGTACGGCGCGCTGACGCGCAGCACCCCGCGCGGCACCCCGGCGAAGCGGCCCAGCACCGCCTCTGCGTCGTCCATCTCGTCCAGGATGCGCTGCGCGTGGGGCAGGAACAGCCGGCCCGCGTCCGTCAGGCGCAGCCGGCGGGGCAGGCGTTCGACCAGCACGCTGCCCAGGACCGCCTCGAGCCGGGACAGCGAGCGGCTCACGCTCGACTTGGGGGCGTCCATCGCCCGCGCCGCCCCGGAGATGCTCAGCAGCTCGGCGATGCGGGTGAAGGCGCGAACATCGGCCAGGTCCATCATGGCTCCAGCGTTCCAGATCCGGAACGCGGCGTCCAGGTTCGGCCGGCTGATCCGCGCGCCGGGGTGGCCCATCTCCGTGAGGTCGCAACGAGACCTGGAGCCTCAAAATGACCCATCCGACGAACGTTCCCGCGAAGCACGGCCGGCGGCAGCCCCGCCTGGCGCTGTGCGCCGTCCTCCTCGCCGCGGCCGGCACGCTGGCCGGGTGCGCAGAGACGGTCGGCTCCGCGGCCCTCCAGCCGGCCTCGGTGATGGTCGCGGGGCCGGGCGCGCCCACGTCCACGCAGGACCAGGCGCCCACCGGGACCTGCTCCGGCAGCTCGTCCGGCTTCGTCGACGATTGCGGCCCGTCCGTCCGCTACAGCGGGCCGTAGGCGTCGCGGCGGCCGCGCCAGGCCGGTCGGCTCCGCGGCGCATCCGGCCTGGCGCTCGCGGACGCAGCGACGCGGCGCCGGGATGACAGGCGGGCGGCGGGCTCCGCTCCTGCTTGAAGGCGGGCCTTCGCTTGAAGGCGGTTCCTCGCTTGAAAGCGGGGCTTGAAGGCGGGACCCGCCTGAGCGAGCCGCCCCTGGACCGGCCTTCCCTGGGAAGCCAGCCCCAAGGGCCCGGTCCCTGGCGGAGTTCGAGGCGGAGCCGCGATCCTGCCCGCTTCCCGTTCCTTGTTGACCCAGGCCGCCCGCCGTCGTGGGATGCGGCCATGCAAACCCGACCCCCGCTCCCGTTTCTCGCCGCCCTGACGCTGCTCGCCGCCCCGGCCGCCGCGCACGCGCAACCCCGCCAGCCCAGGCTCTACGACGCCCTGGCGCTCTCCCCCGACGGCGCCCACGTCGCCACCGTGGAGCACGACGAGCCCGCCATCGACGGCGCGGAGCCCACCGACCGCCTGGTGCTGCGCGCCGCCGACGGGAGCGCGGAGGCCACGGTGACCCTGCCCTGCCCCGCCGGCCCGGAGTGCAGGCCGGGCAGCATCGCTTTCTCCGCCGACGGCGCCCGGCTCGGCTTCGTGCTCAGGCAGCCGAACGACCCGCGCAGCTACGTGTTCGAGGTCGCCGCCGACGGCAGCGGGGGCGTGCAGCAGCGCCTGGCGTTCGAGGGCGCGCTCGGCGGGCTGCGCTACGCGCCGGACGGCCGGCTGGCGATGCTGGCGATCCCCGGCGCGCACAAGGAGGCCGGCGCCGTCAAGCCGGGCGAGGCTCCCGCCGGCGAGATCGGCGTCTCCGCTGACGAGCAGCGCATCGCGGTCCTGGAGGGCGACTCCCTGCGCCTGGTCTCGCCGCCCGAGCTCTACGTCTACGAGTACGACTGGCGGCCGGGCGGGGCCGGCTTCGTGGGCACCGCGGCGCCCGGCAACGGCGACAACCAGTGGTGGGTCGCGCGCCTGTGGGCGTTCCCCGAGCACGACGAGCCGCGCGTGCTCTACGCCCCGCCCCCCAGGCAGCAGCTCGCGGACCCCGTCGTTTCGCCCGACGGCCGCGCCGTGGCGTTCATCGGCGGCATCATGAGCGATTTCGGCTCCACCGGCGGCGACGCCTACACCCTGCCGCTCGAAGCGGGCCCAGGCGCCCGGTCCGGCGCCCCATCCGGCACCCCGTCGTCCGGCGCCTCATCGTCCGGCACGGCGTCGT
>CAXSES010000031.1:0-1290 GCA_964236225.1 uncultured Acetobacteraceae bacterium | reverse complement strand
GGCGCCCCATCCGGCACCCCGTCGTCCGGCGCCTCATCGTCCGGCACGGCGTCGTCCGGCACGCCGCCTGGCGCCCCGCCTGGCGCGCACCCCACGAACCTGACGCCGGGGATGGCGGCCTCGGTCACGGCGCTGGACTGGCGCTGCCAGGGCGGCGAGCTCACCGCGACCGCGCTGCACGGCGCCGACGCGCAGGTCCTGGCGCTCGGCGCGCCGTCGGCCCACCCGCGCGTGCTGTGGTCCGGGCCGGAGAGCCTGCACGGCGGCGGCTGGTCGCACGCCCTGACCTGCAGCGCGCGCACCACCGCCGCGATCCACGAGACCTTCGCAGCACCCCCCGAGATCGAGGTGGGGCCGGTCGGCGGCTGGCACGACCTGACCCGCGCCAACGCGGGCCTCGCCGCCCCGGTCGCGGCGCGCAGCCTGGCCTGGACCAGCGACGGCCACGCCGTCCAGGGATGGCTGCTTCAGCCGGCCGCGCCGGCCGCGGCGCCCGGCGCGGCGCCTGCCGCGGCCCCGCGGCAGAAGATGATCACCCTCGTGCACGGCGGCCCGGGCGCCGCCTCCACGCCCTCCTTCCTCACGGAGAGCCGCGGCCGCTGGCTGCTCGACGCCGGCTACGACGTGTTCCTGCCCAACCCGCGCGGCAGCTTCGGCGGCGGCGAGGCGTTCACCCTGGGCAACGTCCGCGACTTCGGCCACGGCGACCTGCGCGACATCCTGCGCGGGGTGGACGCCGCCGAACGCGCCGCCCCCATCGACCCCCAGGGCCTCGGCCTGATGGGCTACAGCTACGGCGGCTACATGACGATGTGGGCGGTGACGCAGACCACGCGCTTTAAGGCGGCTGTCGCCGGCGCGGGCGTGTCGAACTGGCAGTCGTACTACGGCGAGAACGGCATCGACCAGTGGATGATCCCGTATTTCGGCGCCTCGGTGTACGACGACCCCGCCGCCTACGCCCGCTCCTCGCCGATGAGCTACATCAAGAACGTCCGCACGCCGACCTTCGAGTACGTCGGCGACCGCGACCTGGAGTGCCCGATGCCGCAGACCCAGGAGTTCTGGCACGCGCTGCACACACTGGGCGTGCCGACGGAGTTCGTCGTCTACCCGGGGCAGGGCCACGAGCTGCACGACGCCCACGACCGCGCCGACGCCAAGGCGCGCACGCTGGCCTGGTTCGCGCGCTGGCTGGGACACGCGGCGGCGAAGCCCTGAGCGGGGCCGCAAAGGAAGGCAAGGCCAGGGGCTCTGCCCCTGGACCCCGCCAAAGGCTCGCCTTTGGAA
>CAXSES010000030.1:0-15570 GCA_964236225.1 uncultured Acetobacteraceae bacterium | reverse complement strand
AGGCCAGGAGCTCTGCCCCTGGACCCCGCCAAGGGCGAGCCCTTGGAACCCACTCCTTAAGTCATGGGATCAAAGGGTCCTCGGACCCTTTGCGGGTCTGGGCAGAGCCCAGCCTTGCTTTTTTTCGGAGCGGCATGGCGTGAGGCGTCTGGGCTGGGGCATCGCCGGGTGCGGCTGGGTGGCGCGCGACTACGTGGCGCCGGCGATCCTGGAGTCCGCGAACGGCGCGCTGCTCGCTGTGCACGACCCGTCCGAGGAGTCGCTGCGACTGGCGCGGGCGGCGCTGGGCGAGGTCGCGTGCCATGACGGGCTGGCGGCGTTCCTGGCGACGCCCGGGCTGGGCGCGGTCTATGTCGCGAGCCCGAACCATGCGCATCGCGGGCTGGTGGAGGCGGCGGCGGCGGCGGGGATGGCGGTGCTGTGCGAGAAGCCGATGGCCACCACGCTGGCCGACGCGCAGGCGATGGTGGCTGCGTGCGCGGCGGCGGGCGTGGCGTACGCGACGGCGTTCGACCAGCGGTTCCATGCGGCGCACATGCACCTGGCGCGGATGGTAACGGAGGGGGCGGTCGGCCGGCCGGTGGCGGTGCGGATCGTCTATGCGTGCTGGGTGGGCGACGGGTGGGCGGCGGACAACTGGCGGGTGGACCGGGCGCGGGCGGGCGGCGGCGCGCTGTTCGACCTGGCGCCGCACGGGCTCGACCTCGCGGCGATGATCCTGGGCGAGCGGATCGGCGAGGTGGCGGCGCTCGGGCAGGCGCGGGTGCACCGCTACGCCGTCGAGCACGGCGCGGTGGAGGACGGGGCGCTGCTGATGGCGCGCTCGGAAGGGGGCGTGCTGCTCCAGATGCACGTCGCCTACAACTGCCCGGAGACTCTGCCGCGGCGGCGGCTGGAGGTCGTGGGCGACGCGGGGCAGCTCGTGGCGGTGGACACCATGGGGCAGGTGCCAGGGGGGACGCTGTGGCTGACGCGGGCCGCCGACGGGGTGGCGCGCGAGGTCGAGGTGCCGGAGGCGGGGCGCTCGCCGTTCCTCAACCAGGTGGAGGCGTTCGCGCGGTCGGTGCTGGGCGGGGAAGCGTTCGCGTTCACGCCGGAGCACGACCTGCACACGATGGCGCTGCTCGCGAAGGCGCAGGCGATGGTGACGCCGTGAAGGAAGCAAGGCCAGGGCTCTGCCCCATCGCCTGGAAGCGGGGACCCGCCAGGGGGAGCCCCCCTGGACCTGCACACGTCAAGCAAGAACTCCTATCAAACGCCGGTCCAGGGCGGCTCGCCCTGGCGGGGTCCCTGTCTTCAAGCATGGGGGCAGAGCCCCTGGCTTTGCTTCCTTATCCTCTGGATCGCGTCCCATGACCCTCCCTCCCCTGCCCCCGGCGGCGCGCGCCTACGTGGATTCGATGCCGCCCGGGCGTGTGGAGCTGTTCGCGCTCACCTCGCTCGACGTCACCGGCGTGCCCTGCTGGAACGCGATCTTCCACGACGCGGCGGCGCAGAGCTGGGTGGGCGTGGCGCCGCATGGCGTCGGCTACGGCAGCACCGACGACGAGGCGATCATCGGCACCACGGGCGAGCTTGCGGAGGCGGTGCACTCCGCGGCCGGCATCTGGCGGATGCGGCGCCGGCGAGGGAGCTTCGCCTCGCTGTCGCGCGAGCTGGGGGCGGAGGCGGTGGCGGACCCGCTGACGCTGTGCCTGCCGGCGGGGTGCGACGTGGACAGGGAGACGGAGCTGGAGTGGGTGCCGGCGCGGCGCTGGCCGGACGGAGCGGTGGTGTGGCTGCCGATCGACATCGCGGCGTGTTCGTACGGGGATTTGAGCGAGGGGTACGAGGCGTTCACCAGCCCGATCACCAACGGGCTGGGCGCGGGGCCGACGCTGGATTTCGCGGTGGGGCACGGGCTGTGCGAGCTGTTCCAGCGCGATGGCAACGGGCTGGGATTCCGGGCGATGGACCGGGGCATCGTGCTGGATTTCGCGGGGCGGGACGGGCCTGACACGTATCCGCGCGACCCGAGGACGCGGGCGCTGCTGGCGCGGCTGCGGACCTTGGGGATCGACGTGCTGCCGAAGTTCGCGTCCGACGAGTTCGGGATCTGCAACGTGTATTGCGTGGGCGACCAGCCGGATGCTGGCGAGGCGGGGGCGGCGTTCCCGCTGATGGTGACGGCGGCGGGCGAGGCGGCGTCGCTCGACCGCGAGCATGCGCTGCGCAAGGCGATCCTCGAGTTCGCTGCGGCGCGGGCGAGGAAGACGTTCAGCCACGGGCCGCTCGGGCGCGTGGGGGCGGTGGCGCCGGCGGGGTATCTGGACAGCTACCGGGCGCGGCACACGCTGTCGGGCGAGGAGGGGCGCACGATGGCGGCGATGCGCGAGTGGCTCGGGCTCGACGCGGGGGCGCTGCGCGCGCAGATCGCGGGCAGCGTGCTGTCGCGGCGCGGGACGCGCCGGTTCGACGCGCTGCCGCAGTGGGAGGGGGTGATGTCGGGCACGGCGCTGGTGGCCGAGCTGCACCGCAGGCTGGCGGCGGCGGGGATGGCCGTGCTGGTGCTCGACTGGTCGCCGCCGGGGCACCCGTGCGTGCACGTGGTCAAGGTCGTGGTGCCGGGGCTGGAGGTCGAGACCATGAGCTATCACAGGATCGGCGAGCGGGGCGTGGCGAAGCTGCTGGCGCGAGGCTCGCCGCTGGTGGGATTCGGGGCGGGGCCTGCGGGCGCGCGGGCGGTGCGGCTGCCGCCCGGGGCGGCGGAGCGGCTGGGAGGAGAGCCGTGGCTGGACGTGGCGGAGGTCGACCGGGTCGTGGGGGGACTCTACCCGTTGTACCGCGAGCCGGAGGCGCACTCCGCGCCGATCGCGATGGAGGCGTGACGAAGGCAAGGCCAGGGCTCTGCCCTGGACCCGCCAGGGCGAGCCGCCCTGGACCGGCATTTGGTAAGACTTCTTGCTTAGGTTGTGCAGGTCCAGGGGCGCTGCCCCTGGCGGGTCCAGGGCAGAGCCCTGGCCTTTCTTGCTTTGGGGCCGCGCCATGAGGTTCGCCTACAACACCAACGGCTGCGCGCATCACCGCCTGGACGACGCGCTCGGCCTGATCGCCGACAGCGGCTACGACGGCGTGGCGCTGACGCTGGACATCCACCATCTCGACCCGTTCGCCGACGGGTTCCGCGTGGAGCTGGCGCGGGTGGCGGCGCGGCTGCGCGGACTGGGGCTGGGCTGCGTGGTGGAGACCGGGGCGCGGTTCCTGCTCGACCCGCGGCAGAAGCACGAGCCGACGCTGGTGAGCGCGCAGGCGGAGGGCCGGGCGCTTCGGCTGGAGTTCCTGACCAGGGCGCTGGAGGTGGCGGCGGAATGCGGCGCGGAGGCGATGTCGTTCTGGGGCGGCGTCGCGAAACCGGGGGTTCCGGCCGGGCAGGCGCGGGCCTGGGTCGCGGAAGGGGCTGCGGAAATCGTGCGTCGGGCGCAGCGCCTGGGCACGGTGGCGGCGCTGGAGCCGGAGCCGGGGATGGTGATCGAAACGCCGGCGGAGTGGGAGGCTCTGGGGATCGAGGGGCTGCGGCTGGCGCTGGACACCGGGCACTGCGTGGTGACGGGCGAGATCGAGCCGGCGGACGCGGTGCGGCGCTGGGCGGGGCGGCTGGGGACGGTGTCGATCGAGGACATGGCGCGCGGCGTGCACGTGCACCTGCCGTTCGGCGAGGGCGACATGGACGTGCCGGGCGTGCTGCGGGCGCTTGATGAGACGGGATTCGGGGGGCTGGCGTGCGTGGAGCTGTCGAGGGAGAGCCATCGGGCTGACACAATGGTCCCGCAGTCTCTCGCGTGGCTGAGGCGGCATCTGCCGAAGGCTGCGGCAGCGGATACCGGTGCAGGCCAGGTCTCGGGAAAGGAGAGCGCGTGAGAATCTGTTTCGTCAGCCGTCGCTACTTCCCGGCGATCTCCGGCATGAGCGTGTACGCGCGCAACCTGCTGCACGAGCTGGTCGGCGCGGGGCACGAGGTCACGATGATCAGCCAGTTCCGCGGCGACTCGTTCGGGCGCGCGGTGTATGGCGGCGGGCCCCCGCCGCCGGTGGCGGGAGTGCGGGTCGTGGGGCTGGAGCAGCTCGGCGAGCAGACCAGCGGCGACTTCGAGCGGGACGTCGAGACGATGGTGGAGACGATCGTGCGCGAGCACGCGCGCGCGCCGTTCGACGTGCTGCACGCGCAGTACGGGTATCCGACGGGCTGGGCGGCGCTGCTGGCGTCGCGCCGGCTGGGCGTGCCGAGCGTGGTGTCGATCCAGGGCGGCGACGGGCACTGGGTGGGGTCGTGCTGCGAGACGCACCGCCTCGCGATGACGCGGGTTCTGGACCACGCCGGCGCGGTGCTGATCGGCTGCCGCTCGTTCGCCGACGAAGTCGAAGGGCGGCTGGGCACCGATCCGGCGCGGTTCACGATCGTGCCAGGTGCCGTGGATGTCGCGCGGTTCACGCCGGCGCAGGCGCGCGCGCCGGCGCTCGGGTTCGGCGCGGCGCGGCCTGGCGGGGCGGGACGCGACGGGACGGGATGCGACGGGGCGCCGCCGGCGCTGCTGTACCACGGCCGGGTGGACGCCCGCAAAGGCGCGCTGGACCTTCTGGCGGCGGCGCGGCTGCTGGCGGACGAGGGCGTGGCGTTCTCTCTGGCGTATTCGGGGATCGGGCCGGACTTTGGCGCTGTCGCGGAGCGGATCGTCTCGCTCGGGCTGTCGGAGCGGGTGAGGATGACCGGGCACGTCGAGTACGAGGACGTGCCGGCGGTGTACCAGGACGCTGACGTGTTCGTCTCGCCCACCTACGCGGAGGGGTTCTCCAACACGATCCTGGAGGCGATGGCGTCCGGGCTGGCCTGCGTGTCGTGCCGGGCGGTGGGCGTGGTGGACTGCCTGCGCGATGGCGAGAACGGGCTGCTGAGCGAGCCGGGCGACATCGCCGGGCTCGCGGACTCGCTGCGCCGGGTGATCGCGGACCGGGCTCTGCTCGGGCGGCTGGCGTCTGCGGGGCTGGAGGAGTGCCGGCGCGTGTATTCGTGGTCGGCGGTGGGGCGGCAGATCATGGGCGTCTACGCGCAGGTGGCGCGCGCGTCGGTGGACACGACGTTCGAGGCGGCGCTGGCGGTGACGCCGTGCCGGTTCCGGGCGGAGCCGCACCTGCTGTGACGCGTACTGCGCTGTTCCTCTCGCCGCACCTCGACGACGTGGCGTTCTCCTGCGGCGCGCTGGCGGCGCTGCTGCGCGACCAGGGCTGGCGCACTGTGCTGGCCACCGTGTTCACCCGCTCCGTGGTGCCGGCCGAGGGGTTTGCCCTGGCGTGCCAGCTCGACAAGGGACTCGACGCGGGGGTGGACTACATGGCGCTGCGCCGCGACGAGGATCGCGACGCCGCCCGAATCCTGGGGTTCGGGGAGTGCCTGCATCTCGGGCTGGAGGAGGCGCCGCATCGCGGGTACGACAGCCCGGCCGCGCTGTTCGGCGCGGTGCGCGGGGACGACCGGGCGTGGCAGGCGGTGGCGGAGCTGGCCGTGGGGCTGGAGCGCAGTATGGCGCCATCGCTGGTGCTGGCGCCGCAGGGCCTCGGCGACCACGTCGATCATTTGCAGGTGGCGCGCGCGGTGCGCGAGGCGGTGCGGGCGCCGGTGTGGTGGTATCGCGACACGCCGTATGCGATCCGGCACGGCGAGGCGGCGGCCCCTGCCCCGCTCGCCGGCCTGGGCGGGGTCGCGGTGGCGGCAGATGCGGCGATGGCGCGCAAGACGGCGGCGGCGTGCGCGTACCGCAGCCAGGTCGGGTTCCAGTTCGGCGGCGAGGCGGGCACGGCGGCGGCGCTGCTCGGCTTCGCGCGCGACGAGGTGCGGCGGGCGCTGGCGGCAGGCGAGGCGATTGAGGGCGGCGAGCCCGGTGTCGGGGCGGAGCCTGGCGAGATGGTTCCTGGCAAGGCGGGGCACGCGGCGGGCGCAGCGGAGCGTTTCCTGTGCGCGGCCGGGGCGCGCGCGGCGCTCGTCGCGGCGATGCGTGGTGCAGCGTGACGCAAGGCGGCCCGATCCTGGCGTCGCACGCGATCCTGGGAGTCGTGTCCTGATCCGTCCGTTCCTTCTGCTCGGGCCGCTCGCGGCGCTGACCCTGTGCGGCGTGGCGTGGACGGCGGACGCGTTCGGGCCGGCGCTGGGCGTGCTGCGCTGGCCGCTGCTGGCGCTGTTCGCGGCCATGCTGGCGGGGCTGGCGCTGCATGCCGTGCCGCCGCTTCTCGGGCTCGGGCTGCGCGCGCTGCGCCGGCTCGGGCTGGCGCGCCGGGCCGGCCCGAGGGATGGGCCGGATGGCGTCGGGGTGGCGCACGAGGCGGCGTGGCCGGACACGCTGGCGTCCAGGGGCCTGTCCACGATGAGGGACGGCGCGACGGCGGCGCGTTTCGGGGTGGCGTCGCACGACGCGGTGGCGGGGCCGCGCACGGCGGTGCTGCTGCCGGTGTGCAACGAGGACCCGGCGCGGGTGTTCGCCGCGGTGCGCGCGATACGGGCCTCCCTCGGCGACGCCGGGCTCGACGGCGTGGACCTGCACGTGCTCAGCGACACCTCGCAGGCCGGCGCGGCGCGCGAGGAGGAATCGCTGTTCCGCGCGCTGGGCGATCCTGGCGTGTTCTACCGCAGGCGCGCGAGCAACGCGGGGCGCAAGACCGGCAACATCGCCGAGTTCTGCGAGCGCTGCCGCGGCACCTACACGTTCATGGTGGTGCTCGATGCAGACAGCCTGATCAGCGGCGCCACGATCGGGCGGCTGATCGGGCGCATGGCGGCCGAGCCGCGCGTCGGCATGATCCAGACCATCCCCTACGCCGTGAACCGCGAGACGCTGTTCGCGCGGATGACGCAGTTCGCGATGCGGCTGTACACGCCGCTCTGGGCGGAGGGCGCGGTGCTGTGGCAGGGCGCGGGCGCGAACTACTGGGGGCACAACGCGATTATACGCATCGCCCCTTTCCTGGAGCACTGCGCGCTGCCGGTGCTGCCGGGGCGCGCCCCGCTGGGCGGCGAGATCCTGTGCCACGACGTGGTGGAGGCGGCGCTGATGCAGGCGGCCGGGTGGGAGGTGCATCTCGACCCGACGCTGGGCGACACGTTCGAGGAGGTGCCGCCCAACCTGATCGACCACACCGCGCGCGAGCGCCGCTGGTGCCAGGGCAACCTGCAGCACATGCGGGTGATGCTGTGGCCGCGGCTGCGGCTGATGGGGCGGATGCATCTGGGCGCGGGCGTCTCCTACTACGCGGCGGGGCCGGTGTGGGTGCTGTTCGCTGTGCTGCTGGGCTTCGCGCCGGTGGCGGCGGGGCGCAGGCTCGCGGCCGAGGCGTGGCTGCCGCTGCTGGCGCTGGTCGTGCTGCCGCGGCTGGCGTCGCTGCTGGTGGTGCTGGCGAGCCGGCGGCAGTCGGCGGCGTTCGGCGGGCGCATGGCGGCGCTGGCCGGCGTGGCGCTGGACCAGGCGCTCACCGTGCTGCTGATGCCGCTGAACCTGCTGGTCTGCGCGCAGTTCGTCGCGGCCACGCTGGGCGGGCGCTCCGTCGGCTGGAGCACGCAGCCGCGCTGCGACCGTGGCGTGGGCTGGGGCGAGGCGATGCGCCTGCTGTGGCCCTACCTCGCGGCGGGCGTGGCCTGGGTGGGCGGGCTGGCGCTGCTGCGGCCGGGGCATGCCGCGGTGCTGCTGCCAGCGCTGGCGGCGCTGCTGGCCTCGCCGGCGGTGGCGGTGTGGAGCAGCCGGGTCAGCCTGGGGCGGCTGGCGCGGCGCCGGGGCCTGTTCTGCACGGTCGACGAGGTGCGGCCGAGCCGCGAGCTGCGCCGGTTCCGCCGCGCAATGGCCGCCGAGCGGGAGCCCGACGCTCCGGCGCCGGCGCGCCGCGGCGGCGTGGGTCCGGCGTTCCCGGGCGCGATGACGGCCGGTGAGGCTGGGCTGGCCAGCGGCGTGGTGCCGATGCGGCAGCGGGCGGGGTCCGTGGCGGGGTAGGGCCTGGCCGTGCTTGCAAAAACGCTGGATTTCAGGAGTGCCGGCCGGGTCTGGCGCTGTGCCGGACCGGGATGGGTGCCGGCGGATCGCCGGCGGAAGCGAGGGTGTCATGTTCCAGGGTCGTCGCGTGCTTCTGGCCGGGGCCTGCTTGAGCGGCCTGCTGCTGACCGGATGCGTGGCGTCGGGAGGCAGCTACGGTGCGGCTGGCGGGTATCCGGCGTCCGGCTATGCCGTCCAGGGACAGCCCGGCGCCGTGGCACCCGGCTACGGGTATCCCGGCGTCGGGCAGGGCGACGGGTATCCTGCCGCCGAGTCGCCCGGCTACGGGTACGCGGCGGGTCCGCCGCCGGGCCAGCCGTATGTCGGGCCGGATGGGCTGACCTATGTCGACAGCGTGCCGGTCGGGGTCGTCGAGGGCGAGCAGGTGCCGTTCGTGTTTGTGGGCGGACTGGGCGGGTGGGGCTATTACGATCGCGAGCGCCGGTGGCGCGGCGCGCCGCCGGAACTGCGCGAGCGGCTGGAGCGGTCGCATCCAGGTGGGCGGGGCCTGCCGCCGCCGGAGGCGTATCGCAGCCGATTCGACCGGCCGGATCGCGGAAGGCAGGAGGGCCGGCCGTTCCTCGGCGAAAGGCCGGGCGGTCCGGACCGTGGCGGCCCGGGACCCGGGCCAGGGCGCGAGGGGGATCATGGCCAGGTGGAGCGTCGCGGCTTCGATCGCCCGGCGGACCGTGGGCCCGGGACCGGTCTCCAGCCGGGCGGCGGCAGGCCGGAGGGCGGGGCGGACCGGCTCCGGCCCGGCGGCGAGCCAGGCCGCATGGGCATGGGGAACCCAGGGCGGCCCGGTGGGGGAGAGCAGGCCGTGCGCCGCGAGGGCGTGGTCGGCGGTCCGGGGGGACAGGGGCGGCCAGGGCCGGGGCCGGGAGGCCAGCCGCAGGGAGGCCAGGGGCGTCCCACCGCTCCGCCGCCGAGGCCGGCCCCGCCGCCGGCGCCGCGAGGCTGCGCTCCAGGGCAGGCGCGCTGCTGATGCCAGCGGCCTTGGCCTCTGACCTGCCAAGGCAGGCAAGGCCAGGGCTCTGCCCTGGACCCGCCAGGGGGAGCCCCCCTGGACCGGCGCTACTTAAGTCGTGGTTTCCAAAGGCGAGCCTTTGGCGGGGTCCAGGGGCAGAGCCCCTGGCCTTCCTTCCTAGACTTCAAACTGGGACACGATCGGCCGTGCGTATGAGTTGACGGCGAGACCCGCGGGGCCGGCGGCCTGCGGGCGGGACGGGCAAGGTCGAGGCTCTGCCTCAACCTTCACCAAAGGCCGGCTTTTGAAGCGCCTTACTTGGACGAAGGACTTCCAAAGGCCCCCTCCCTCAGCGTGGGCTTCTGGCGAGCCTGGGCGGAGCCCGATCCTGCCGCTTTCAGCCAGCTGCCCGCGTCAGGCCGCCGCGGCCACGGCGCGCCCCGACGACAGCCGGTAGATGCGATCGAGGCGCTCCACGCCGGTCAGGCGATGGGTGATGAGCAGGACGCTGCGCCCGGGGGCGACGACGTTGAGCGTGGCAAGGAAGGCGCGCTCGGTCTGGGAGTCGAGGCCGGCGCAGGGCTCGTCGAGGATCAGCACCGGGGCGGGCGAGAGCAGGGTACGGGCCAGGGCGACGCGACGCCCCTGGCCGCCCGACAAGCCGGCGCCGCCCTCGCCGAGCCAGGCGTCGAGGCCGCCGGGAAGCGCGCGCACGGTGGCGCCGATCTCGGCCTGGTCGAGGGCGTCCCACAGCTCGGCATCGCTGGCATCAGGGCGGGCGAGCAGCAGGTTGGCGCGGAGGGTGTCGGCGAACAGGTGGGTGGTCTGGCCAAGCCAGGACAGGCGCGAGCGCACGGCGGCGGCGGGGAGCGAGGCGATGTCGGTGCCGCCTAGGGTCACGCGACCGCAATCGGGGACGCGGACCTTGAGCGCCAGCGCCGCCAGGGTGGACTTGCCGGCGCCCGACGGGCCGAGCACGGCGACGCGGGCGCCCTCGGGGATGTCGAGCGTCAGAACCTCGAGCACGGGCGGACGGTCGGCGGCGTAGCGGTAGGAGACGGCGTCGAAGCGCAGCGCGCTGCCGGGCGGGAGCGGGAGCGGGGCGGCGGGCTCGGGGATGGCGAGCGGGCCCTCGGCGGCGTCGAGCACGCGGGCGGCGGAGGCGGAGGCGGCGCCGGCGAGCACGCCGGCGCGGGACAGGCCGCCGGCCACCTCGAACGCGGCGACCACGAGGAAGGCGCCGGGCACGGCGTAGAGCGGATGACGCCAGGCGGCGAACAGCACGCACAGCAGCGCGGCCTGGCCGCACAGGAACGCGCCGGCGGCGGCGTAGCTGCCGCGGCGGGCGATGTCGCGCTGGGCGGAGAGCAGCGCGACCTCGCGGCTCTGGATCGCGGCCAGCGAGCGGTCCTCGGCCCCGAAGGCGCGGACCTCGCGCAGGCCGGCCAGGGTGTCGAGCGAGGCGACGCGCAGGGCGGAGGCGGTCTCGGCCAGGCGGGCGCCGCTGCCCGCGGACATGCGCGCGGCAAGCACCGGCAGCACGAAGGCCGCGAGCGCGAAGCAGGCGCAGACCTCGGCGGCGAGCAGCGCGTCGCGGCGGCCGAACAGCACGGCCAGGATCGGCAGCAGCATCACCGCCGCGCAGCCGGGAACCAGGATGCGCAAATAGAGGCCGTCGAGCGCCTCGACGTCGCCGACCAGGCGGGAGAGCACGTCGCCGGCGCGGCGGAAGCCCAGGCCGCCTGCGGAACGCACGGCGAGGCCGCGGAAGAACCAGACGCGCAGGTCGGCGAGCGCGCGGAAGGTGGCCTCGTGGGTGAGCAGGCGCTCGGCGTAGCGCAGGAGCACGCGGGCGACGCCGACGCCGCGCAGCAGGGCCGCGCCGGCGAGCGCGAGCGCGAGGCCGGCGGTCACGTCGCCGATCCAGGCGCCGGACAGCGTCAGCAGCGCCACCGCCGCGGCGACGGAGCACAGCGAGACCGCAACGCCGAGCAGAAGCCAGCCGGTGCGGGCGCGCCAGATCGCCAGGATGCGCAGCAACGGGGTCATGACGTGGGGCTAGGCAGCAAGCAAGGCTGGGCTCTGCCCAGACCCGCCAGAGGCGAGCCGCCCCTGGACCGGCCTGACTTGAGTATCGGAGTCCAAAGGCGGGCCTTTGGCGGGGTTTGAGGCCCGGTGCTTGAAGGCGGGGCCTCAACCTTGCCTGCCTGCGGTCTCACGCGGCGCCCCTGACGCTGGCGGCCCGGCCGTCGCGGATGTCCAGGCGCCGGCCGCCGAAGCCGTGGGCGGCGGCGGAGTGGCTGGCGAGGATCACGGTGCGGCCGACGGCGAGGCGGCGCAGGCTGTCGAGGATCTCGGCCTCCGTGGCGGGGTCGAGGTGGGCGGTGGGCTCGTCGAGCAGCAGCAGGGGGGCGTTGCGCAGGAAGGCGCGGGCGATGGCGACGCGCTGCGCCTGGCCGCCGGACAGGCCGTAGCCCGCATCGCCGATCACGGTGTCGAGCCCGTCGGGCAGGCCCTGCGCGAAAGCGTCGACCTGGGCGCGGCTGGCGGCCTGCTCGACCTCGGCGTCGGTGGCGTCCGGGCGGCCGAAGGCGATGTTCTCGCGCAGGGTGCCGGCGAACAGCATGGGTTTCTGGCCGATCCAGGCGGTCAGGCGAGCCAGCGCGGAGGGGACGATGGTCTCGATTGCGGCGCCGTTGAGCAGGACGCGGCCGGAATCCGGGCGGGCGAAGCCGAGCAGGACCTCGATCACGGTGGACTTGCCGGCGCCGGACGGACCGGCGAGCACCAGGGTCTCGCCGGCGGGGACGCGGAAGCTCATGCCGTCGAGCGAGGGCGGGCGGGCGGGGTCCCAGGACAGGCGGACGTCGTCGAACGCCACCGCGACGCCGCGGGCGGCGACGGTGCGGATCTCGGGGGCGGAGCCGTCGGGGATCGTGGCGGGCGGCGGCAGGGCAGCCAGGATCTCCGCGGCGCCGGCGGCCTGCAGGCGGTCCTGGTAGGCCAGGGAGAACACGCGCAGGGGCGCGAAGAACTCCGGCGCCAGCAGCAGGCAGAACAGCGCCGTGGCGGGGGTCAGGGCGCGGGATGCCGCCAGGATGGGAGCGGCCAGGACGGGAGAGGCCAGAGTGGGAGCGACCAGGGCGGCACCGGACGGGACGGCCGGCGTGGCCGAGGCGGCGAGCAGGGCGTGGCCGTCGTGCAGGGCCAGGATCACCAGGGCGGCGGCGAGCGCGCAGTCGAGCGCCGCGGAGGACAGGAAGGCGACGCGCAGCACGCGCATGGTGCGCCGGCGCAGCTCGTCGGCGGCGGCGGCCAGGGCGCGCGCCTCGTCCTCGGCGCGGCCGGCGAGCACGATGGTGGCGATGCCGCGCACCCGGTCGAGGAAGCGCGCCTGCAGGCGCGCGAGGGCGAGGAACTGGCGCTTCGAGGCGGAAGCCGCGCCGATGCCGGACAGCGCCATCGCGACGGGGACCAGCAGGCCGGCGCAGATCAGCACCAGGGCGGCGAACGGATCGGCGAGCAGGGCCGCAACGGCGACGGCCGTGGGAGCGAGCAGCGCCAGGGTGGCAGCGGGCACCCAGCGGGAGAACAGGCCGTCGAGCGCCTCGATGCGGTCCACCACGGCGGCGGTCAGCTCGCCCGAGGGGCGCAGGCGCAGCAGCGCGGGGCCGGCCTGGAGCAGGCGCGACAGGGCGTCGGTGCGCAGACGGCGGCGGGCGGCGGCGCCGGCGGCGAAAGCGGCGCGCTCCGCGGCGAGCAGCAGGGCGGCGCGGCCGAGGGCGAGCGCCGCGAAGCCGGTCAGCCAGGGAAGCGCGCGCAGCGACAGGGCAGCGGCATCGTCGGGCAGGGCAGCGCCGGCGAGCGCGAGGGCGAGCACGCGGGCGATGCAGAAGGCCTGGGCGATGGCGAGCAGGGTGCTGGCGAAGCCGGCGGCGATGGCGGGAGCGGCGGTGCGGCGGCCGAGCCTGGTCTGCTCGCGGGTCCAGGCCCGGGCCTGCGCCCGGGCCTGGGCCTTGGCGGCGGAAGCGGCGTCGGGCGGCGCGCCGCGCCGCCTGCGCGGGGCGTCGCGGGGCGGTGTGGCGTCCGCAGAGTTGGTCATGCCCGTGTCCATCGCGCCCCGTCTATCGCATTGCGGCTGTCTCATCGCGTCTGTCGCACCGCGTCCATCCAGCGCGGCGGCTCGCGCCATCCGCCCCAGCCTGTCGTGCGCCTCGACTACTGACGCGCCCCGGCGGGAGCCATGGCCGATGTAGCGTTGGGCGGCGCAGATTGACAGGTGCATCCGGACGGATGGCGGGCTTGCGGGATGGAAGGACACACACGGATGGCGCGGCGGCCGGCGGAGGGCGGAGCGGGCGTGGCAGGCGTGGCAGTCGGCTCGGGCGGGGTGGGCCGGCGCGCGCTGCTGCTGCCGGCCCTGGCGGTGCCGGGGGTGCTGGCGACGCGGGCGCTGCGCGGCGCGCCGGCGGCGGGGTCCACGCCGGGCAGGAGCGGCGCGGCAGGGGCAGGCGGCGGTGGCGTCGTGGCGGGTGCGGTGGGCGGGGGGGCGGATGCGGGCGGGGCGGGGCGCGAGGTTGCCGGGACGATGCGGCTGCGGCCCGGCGAGGGACCGGGCCTGGTGCGGCTGCGGTCCGAGGGGTCGGGCAGCAGGCTGATGCTGGAAGGAGGGTCGATGCTGCTGCCGGGCGTGCCGGAGCGGATGGCGGCGCTGCCCCTGGCGGGACGGCAGGTGGCGGTGGCCGGGGTGGCGCTGGCGTCGGGCCAGGTGCTGGCGGTGCTGGCGGGGTGGGACGGCACGCGACTGCGCATCCTCGCCGTGGAAAGCTGGACGTGGCAGGGGTCCGGACCGCGTCGCCTGGCGCTGCGCCTGGTGGCGGTGCCGGACGACCGCCGGGTGCGGCTGCTCTACGACGCCACGCTCGCGAGCCAGGAGGCGGGCGGCGCTGGGCAGGACGTCGCGGCGCCGGAGCCGGGCGGGGCGGGGCTCGGCGCGACGGGGCGGGCGCGGGTCGTGGTGAGGCGGGAGGCATGGACGGACATCCTGGCCTGGCAGGACGGGGACGCGCTGCGCAGCGAGCCGCTGCGGCCGGTGCTGGCCGGCACGTGGCAGGCGAGGATGGCGCAGATCAGGGCCGACGTGGCGGCGCTGCTTGCCACGCCGCGCGGGGAGATCGGGGTGGCGGAGCTTGCGGCGACCGGGCTGCTCGATCCTCTGGGACACGAGGCGCGGGGCCGGTGATCCGGGCGGTGGTAAGCCTGCCAGGACGCAAGGCTGGGCTCTCCCTCCGCCTGCCCTTCCAACGACCCAAGAGGGTCGTCGGAACCTTTGGCAGGCTACGCCCAGACCCGCCAGGAGCGAGCCGCCCCTGGACCCAGCACAACTTAAGTATTGTTTTTCAAACGTTTGGCCTTTGGCGGGGTCCCGCTTCCAGGCATGGGGGCGAGCCCATGGCCTTGCTTGCTGAACCGGTCATCGCATTCGGCCGTTGGTAGCACTTAAATCAAGCAGGTCCAGGGGCGGCTCGCCCCTGGCGGAGTTTGAGGCGGAGCCTCAACCTTGCCGGCTTCCTGCCCCTGAGCCGACAGCCCCCAGGATGGCGGCCGCAAGCCTGACGCAGCGTTCGTAGGCGCCGAGGTCGCTCCACGGCAGCGCCTGCTGCCCCGCTACCATCTCCGCGCCGGACTCCGACAGCGCGCAGGCCATCATCAGGTTGTCCGGCAGGCCGAACGCCTCGATCTCCAGGCCGTCCGGGTCCAGCCAGGCCGCGTCGCGCCGCGTGGCGCCAGGCCACTGCACGCAGCGGTCCAGGTAGCTGCCGCCGGCGTTGCTCCAGCCGAACACCGGGCGGCCCAGCGCGCGGGCGAAGCCCAGTTCGTAGGCGGTGCCGCCATCCGCGCCCGGCCCGCGGAACGGGGTGAGGTTCGCGACCAGCGCGTCGCAGCGGCGGATGTGCGCCTCGTTGCGGCGCGCGATGGCCCGCGCGAGGGGCAGCGCGCTCCACTCGCCCGGCTCGTCCGGCAGGGGGTCGAGGGGGAACACGCCGACCAGGCCATGGCGGGCGCAGACCTGCTTCAGCCGCGCGGCCCGGTGCGCGGCGTCGGGCAGGAACACGTCCGGCCCGGCCAGATAGACTCGCTTGCTCACGACCGCATACTGCGAACACCGGGCCTCCGGGTCGAGGGGCTGCCGGGCTGAAGCAAGCAAGGCTGGGCTCTCCCTCCGCTGCCCATTCCAACGACCCAAGCAGGGTCGTCGGAACCTTTGGGCAGCTCCGCCCAGACCCGCCAGGGGCGAGCCGCCCCTGAACCGGCTTTCTTAAGTGGTGGATTCCAAAGGCGAGCCTTTGGCGGAGTTTGAGGCAGAGCCTCAACCTTGCTGGCTGCCTCCCGCTGCGCCGCCCTTCCGCCCGCCAAACGCGTGCGCTACTTGGGAGAGCACCCAGGACGATCCCGCACCCCATGGCCCCTGCCCTGTCCAGCCCCGCCCTGTCGAGCCCCGGCCTGTCGAGCCCCGGCCTGTCGAGCCCCGGCCTGTCGAGCCCCGGCCTGTCGAGC
>CAXSES010000029.1:13261-16551 GCA_964236225.1 uncultured Acetobacteraceae bacterium | reverse complement strand
GGCGGAGTTCGAGGCCCAGTGCCTGAAGGCGGGGCCTCGACCTGCTTCTTCGACCGGTCACGCTCAACAGCCGCTGTGACAGAGCATTCCGGAGGTCCGGGCCGGGCCTTGCCTTTCGCCTCATCCCGACAGCGCCGCCAGCAGCACCGCCGCCGCCTGCGCCACGTTGAGGCTCTGCACATGCCCCGGGCCCGGGATGCGCACCCGGCGGCGGCACACCTCAAGCGCCTCGTGCGACACGCCGCGCTCCTCGCCGCCCAGCACCAGCGCCAGCGGCCGGTCGCGCGGCAGCTCCGATGGCGCCACCGTCTCGCCCTCCAGCGTCGCGGCCACCACGCGGTAGTGCGGGGCAAGCGCGAGAAGTGCCTTGCGCAGGTTGCGGGTGCGGTAGAGGTCGAGCCACTCGAAGCCGCCTTCCGCGGTGCGGTGGGCGGCGGGCGAGGGCATCGCCTGCAGCGGCGTCTCGTGCAGCAGCATCGCGCCCACCCCGAAGAACGCCGCGGAGCGCGCGATCGCACCCAGGTTGTGCGGATTGCCGATGCTGTCCAGCACCAGCAGCAGCGCGTGCCTCGGCGGGCGCACGAAGTCGATCAGGCCGATCGGCCTGGGCTTGGCCACCACCACCACGCCGCCGTGCCGCTCGGTGCCTGCGGCGCGCGCCAGCTCGTCGTCTGGCAACATCCGATAGGGCGCGCGGCGCTTCGCCAGCACGGCGCAGAGCGGGCCGGCCTGCTCCTTGTGCGCCTCATCGTAGAACAGCCGCACCACGTCGCCGGGGCGGCGCGTGAACACCGCCTCGGCGGCGCGCAGGCCGCAGATGGTCTCTGTTTCCATCACGCTCCTGTCCGCCGCGAGAAGTGGCGTGTCAAATCGGCAGGAAGGACGTGTGCCGCTCCGTCACAAGGCAGCAAGCCAAGGCCAGCGGCCGTTGATGGCGACCTGCCAGGCAGGCAAGACTAAGGCCTCCGTCTCCTGCTTGGAGGCGAGGGCCCGCCTTTGGAACCCACGACCTAATACCAATGGTCAAATGCGACGGGCGTTCAGGCAAGCAAGGCTGGGCTCTGCCCAGACCCGCCAGGGGTAGCCCCCCTGGACCGGCCTTATTTAAGTATCGGATTCCAAAGGCGAGCCTTTGGCGGGGTCCAGGGGCAGAGCCCCTGGCCTTCCTGCTGAACCGGTCATCGCATCTGGCCGTCGGTATGAGTGAAGCCGGTCCAGGGCGCCTCCTGGCGGAGCCCTGCTTCCAGGCATGGGCAGGGCCCTGGCCCTGCTTGTTTCCCGCGCCCGCTACCTTCCGGCCTGGTCTGGTGCGATGCTGTCCCTTATGCCGCCCATCCTGTTCCAGGACCGGCGCTTCGTCGTTCTCGACAAGCCCGCCGGTCTTGCCGTTCATGCCGGTCCGCAAGGCGGTCCGAGCGTGGAGGACTGGTTCCCCGCGCTCAGCCGCCGCGCGGACGGACCCTGGCTGGCACATCGCCTGGACGCGGATACGTCGGGGTGCCTGATCGTGGCGCTGCGCAAGGCCGCGTTGCTGGAGGCGCAGGCCTGCTTTGCCGCGGGGCGGGCAGGCAAGGTCTACTGGGCCGTGGTCGCTGGCGGTCCTGCCGCCGAACAGGGCATCGTCGAAACCGGCCTGCTGAAGCGCAGCACGCCGGCAGGCTGGCGCATGATCGCCGACCCCGCGGGGGTGGCGTCACGAACGGCGTGGCGGGTCGTGCTGCGCGGGGAGGGCTGGAGTTGGCTGGAGCTGCGACCTGCGACCGGCCGAACCCATCAGCTCCGCGTGCATTGTGCCCTGCTTGGCTGCCCGATCCTGGGCGACGCGGTCTACGGGAGCGGCGGGGGGAGGTTGCAGCTTCTGGCACGCGAGATCCACCTACCCCTGACACCGGCGCTGCACGTGACCGCGCCGGTGCCGCCCCACATGAGCCTGTGCGTCGCGTCGGCAGAAAATGGTTGACGCCAGCAACCGTCCGGAGAGGCAGACTGGGAACCTTCCGCCAAGGACCGGTGATCCTGGCTCTTCGGAAAGCGATCTCCTGGTAACCCGGCGTTGGAAGGAAGCCTTCCAACGCCGGAGGACCAGTCACCAGAGAAGCGACCAGCCGGGCTGTCCGATCACAGGCCGCCCGACCGGCTCAGGGTTCGGGGGCGTGTCAGCGCAGGGTGAGCTGGATGCCGTCGGCACTGCCGGTCAGACGCGCGCCCCGCGACACCTGATCGACCCGGATCTGGACGCCGTTCGCATTGGTGAGGAACTGCCCGCCAATGCCCTTGTCGATCGTTGCTTCCCCGGTCGCGCCGCCATAGGTGCCGCTGAACTGGCTGAGGCGGTCCATCTTGTAGACTCGACCATGGCCGATGACCCGCGCGTAGCCGACATCGGCCACGGTGACGCCCTTGACCGAGAAGCGATAGGTGTGATGCCGGTAGTGCAGCACGCCGTTGCCCCAGGTGTAGCCCACCCCGACGGCGGCAGCCTGGGCCGTGATCGTAACCGTGCCGACGACCGGGCCAGGGCCATCGGCCGCCCGGGCGAATGCAAGGGGCACCACGGCCAAGACGCCCAGGGCGGCGGCGGTGCTCAGTCCGGAAAGACGCATGACAAAACCTCAACTCAAAGATGCGAAGCCTGGTCGAACGCGCCAGACGGAAGTTCGTTGTCCAGTCCCGCGCAGGAACGTAGGCGCGCCCGCAGCAATCGGTCCCCGCCCGCCCAGGCACCAGGCCCGTGCCCGGGAACGGGCGCTCAGCTGTGCGCGGCGCGGCGCGGCGCGTCGGACACGGCACCGCCAGCGGCCTTCTTCGGTGCGGCCGACGCCTCGTTCATCGTGGAGCGCAGGTCGCGCAGGAAGGCGGCTCCTTTGAGGGTGCGCTGCACCAGAACGCTGCGGCGGTCCATCGGGTCCACCTTGCGCCGCGCCAGCTCCAGCTCGCTGAGCCGGTCGAGCGCGCGGGTGATCGCCGGCTTGGACACGTTCAGCTCGGCCGCCAGGCCGCGCACCGTGTGGGCGCCATCTTGGAGGTAGCAGGTCAGGAACACGCCGAGCTGGCGCGCAGACAGGTCGGCCCCGTCGCGGCGCACCAGGGCGACGATGGTGTCGCGCAGGACGCCGACGAGCTGGTCGGAGGATGAGTTGGCCATGGGGAATCCTTTCGGTCCGGGGACGGGGCGGCAGGACACCGCGCCCGGCATTACTCTGTCGTGAACTATATCGGTGTCATTCGACGTCGCGTAACCCCGGCAAGGCCCTGAAGCTGCCGGGTTTCGGTGCCAATGACGTTACTTT
>CAXSES010000029.1:3634-13161 GCA_964236225.1 uncultured Acetobacteraceae bacterium | reverse complement strand
AGCGTCGCCGCGTCCAGCAGCCAGTCCGGCGCCGCCTCGCAGGCTTCCGCCAGCAGGTCGCACAGCACCAGCCGGCCCTCGGCATCGGTGTTGCCGACCTCCACGCTCAGCCCCTTGCGCGTCCGCAGCACGTCGAGCGGGCGCATCGCCCGGCCGGACACGCTGTTCTCCACGCAGCCCAGCCGCAGCTCCAGGCGCAGCGGCAGGTCCGCCGCCATCACCATGCGCGCCAGCCCGAGCAGGATCGCGGCGCCTCCCATGTCCTTCTTCATGCGCAGCATGCCGGCCGACGGCTTGAGGTCGAGCCCGCCGGTGTCGAACACCACGCCCTTGCCGCACAGGCTGACCAGGGGCGAGGCGTCGTGCGCCCCGCCGCCGCGCCACTCCAGCAGCGCCACCACCGGCGCGCGCTCCGACCCCGCGCCGACCGCCGCGATCGCGGGGTAGGCGGCCGCCAGCGCTTCCCCTTCGGTCCGGGTGAACCGCGCGCCGAACGCCTCGGCCACAGAACGCGCCGCCTCCGCCAGTTCGTGCGGGCCGAGCAGGTTGGCGGGCGCGTTGATCAGGTCGCGCGCCAGCCACACGCAGCGCGCCGCCTCGAACGCGCCCTGCGCGCCCTCCGGGGGCACCAGCAGCGCCGGCCCGCGCGTCGCGCCCGTGCGCAGCCCCGCGAAACGGTACGCGCCCAGGCAGAACCCCAGCGCCGCGTCGGCCATGTCCACGCCCTCGGACGGCTCCAGCCGCCACGCCGAGCCCTCCGGCAGCGCGAACGCCAGCGCACCCTGCGCCCAGAACCCCGGCTCCGCGCCGAGCCCGAGCACCGCCGCGCCCACGCCGTCCCCGCCCGGCAGCAGCGTGACGCGCCCGAACGCCGCCGCCTCGCCCGAGTCGCGCAGGAACCCGGCCTGCGCCGGCGGCAGCCGCGCCAGCAGCGCGTCGAGGCCGTCGGGGCGCACGGCATGGACCGGGCGCGCCGTGGCGGCGGGATCGGCCAGGCAATCGAGGTCGCGCGCGATCATCCGGGGCCCCTTGGGTCAACGACGCTGTCCTGCACGCGGCGGCGGGCGGCGGCAAGGCCATGGCTTCGTTCCCCACGCGCAGCCCGGCGTTGGCAGGGCGAAACAGCGGGTTCGTCTCGGTGAAGGCACATTATTCAGTACGCTTACTATCGTATACCTCAGCAGAAATATCAGCTCCTTTAATTATATAAACACAAAATTTGCTCCAGTCTGGAGAGTGTTTATGCCAGTTTACACAAAGTATGATACTAGAGTCTTCCTCTTGAAAATCAAAAATAGTACCGTCATCTGTCTCCATAGCTAGGACATTGATAGAAATATTATTTTCAAAAATTTGTTCGACATTCTTGATCGATATTTTCATCGAGTATCTGGCGCCATTAACGTCAACATCTTCTACATAAAATATTATATTATTATCATAATTTATAATATTGATTAAACCTGAGTCATGAAAACTGAATCGCTCTGTAAGATCGAATTTTATCATCAGACACCTCCAGGGAGTATGTGGGATTTTGTACTGTGGTTTGGAACAGCATTGCCATCAATATCTAAGTAAGCATCTCGCTTTCCTGTCTTAGCTGGATTTTTTATGTGGTAGTGATCCACGTCTCTGAAGCCAGGTTCTCCTGAACGCCCCTTATCAAACTCGATTTTCTGCCCTGTTTGCGGATTCTCAAACTCCCGGTGGCCTACACCAGCAGCACTTGGATGGGTCGTCTCGATCCAGCCATTCTTAAGCAGGTCGTCAGGGCTGGCTGGTAGGTTGTATTGATAGTCTTTCGTAGCTGCGTTTTCAGGAGCAGCAATCGATGTGTCGCCATCTTCATCAGGTTTGCTTGCGGAAGACTCAGCTTCCTTCTTCGGCTCCGGTGGAACCACCTGCATGACGGATGGACGCTCAGGCGATCCGGAAGTCTGCTGCCTCGACGGTTGTCCTCCATGTGGGAGATTATGGATAGCATAAGCAATCCCGCCCACGATAAGTACGGCACCGAGCGCGATACCGAGAGCATCGGTGCCAGCGTCTGCCTTGATGACTCCAGGAACGTCGCCCTGGCTGACTGCCTCCTCGGCCTTCCAGGCGGCGTCGCCGATGAACCGGGGCCAGCGATCGGGGCCGATCTGCTGGATGGCTGCGGCCAGGTCCGCCGTCGCCTTGCCCTGAACGTCGAAGTCGCGCGCCTCGACCATGCCCCGCGCCGCGCGCCGGAGCTGGTCGACCGTCTCGTCGCTGGTATAGGGGTCGAGGAACCGCGCCCTGAACGCCTCGCGGCTCAGCGCGGAAGAGCCGTACCAGGCCGCGACCGCGGTCTTCAGCCGGTCGCGCCCGACGTCGCTGGAGACGAAGCCGCCCCACCGGCCGCGCTCCCGCCAGGGGATGTACGCGATGAACGTGTGCGCCGCCGAGTCCACGCGCAGCCCGGCGTTGGCAGGGCGAAACAGCGGGTTCGTCTCGGCAGCGTCATCCTGAGCGCCGTCCTTCGGAGCGGTTCCCGTGCCGAACCACCCGTGCGACTGGCGCCCCTGGTAGATCCAATGATCGTCGGCGGACATGAAGGTTCCCGGCAGTGACGGGCCCACTTTCCTGCGTCGCATGGCATAGGGGCAAGAACGGTCGTCGATCCTGCGGGATCGCTGTCGGCAGGTAAGGCCAGGGGCTCTGCCCCTGGACCCCGCCAGGGGGAGCCCCCCTGGACCGGCACACATAAGGAAAGGCGAGGAGGAACACAGGCCCAAACCCAGGGTTCCAAGGGCGAGCCCTTGGCGGGGTCCAGGGGCAGAGCCCTTGGCCTTCCTGCCTTGCAATTCGCAGCCTCCGGCCCGAATCATGCAGGCATGTCCGGATTCGCGCCGCGCGTCAAAGCCGTCCTGGGCCCCACCAACACCGGCAAGACGCACCTCGCGATCGAGCGGATGCTGGCCCACACCTCGGGCATCATCGGCTTCCCGCTGCGCCTGCTCGCGCGCGAGAACTACGACCGAATGGTGGCCCGCAAGGGCCAGAAGCTGGTCGCGCTGATCACCGGCGAGGAGAAGATCGTCCCGCCCGACGCGCGCTGGTTCTCCTGCACCGTGGAGGCGATGCCGCTCGACCGCCACGTCGAGTTCCTCGCCGTGGACGAGGTGCAGCTCTGCGCCGACCCGGATCGCGGCCACGTGTTCACCGATCGCCTGCTCCACGCGCGCGGGCTGGTGGAGACGATGTTCCTTGGCGCCGAGACGATCCGGCCGCTGCTGCGCTCGCTGGTGCCGCAGGCGGAGATCGAGACCCGGCCGCGCCTGTCCAGCCTGGCCTACGCGGGCCCCGCCAAGCTGACCAAGCTGCCGCCGCGCTCCGCCGTCGTCGCGTTCAGCGCGGGCGAGGTCTACGCGATCGCCGAGCTGATCCGGCGCAGGCGCGGCGGCTGCGCCGTGGTGATGGGCCGCCTCTCGCCGCGCACCCGCAACGCCCAGGTGGCGCTCTACCAGGACAAGGAGGTCGACTTCCTGGTGGCCACCGACGCCATCGGCATGGGCCTGAACATGGACGTCGACCACGTCGCCTTCGCGCGGCTGTCCAAGTTCGACGGCCACCGCCCGCGCCGCCTGCTGCCCTCAGAGGTCGCGCAGATCGCCGGCCGTGCCGGGCGCGGCATGAGGGACGGCACCTTCGGCACCACCGGATTGTGCGCGCCCCTCGACGACACCATGATCGAGGCGGTGGAGGGCCACGATTTCGACCCGCTGGAGCAGCTCTACTGGCGCAACGCCCAGCTCGACCTTTCCAGCGTGGACTCGCTGCTCGACAGCCTCAACGCGCCGCCGCCGCGCCCGGGGCTGGTGCGCGGCCGCGACGCCACCGACCTGGAGACGCTCTCCGCCCTGGCGCGCGAGTCAGGGGTGCGCGAGCGGGCCCGCTCGCGCCGCCAGGTCCGCCTGCTGTGGGATGCCTGCCAGATCCCCGACTTCCGCAAGCTCGCCGACGACAGCCATCTGCGGCTCTGCGCGCGGGTGTTCGACCACCTGGTCGGCGGCGGCACCCTGCCCACGGACTGGATCGAGCAGCAGATCGCCTCGCTCGCCCGCGCGGACGGCGACATCGACACGCTGATGCAGCGCCTGTCCGGGGTGCGCACCTGGTCGTACGTGACCGCGCGCCCGGACTGGGTGCGCGACGCCGCCGCCTGGCAAGGCAGGGCGCGCGAGGTCGAGGACCTGCTGTCCGACGCGCTGCACGAGAAGCTGACGGCGCGGTTCGTCGACCGCCGCGCGGCGATGCTGATGCGCCGCCTCGACGACCCGGAGGCCACGGAGCTGCTGTCCGCCGTGACGGCGCGCGGCGAGGTGGTGGTCGAGGGCCATCCGGTGGGCCATGTCGGCGGTTTCGCGTTCGTGCCCGACCCGCTGGTGGAGGGCGCGGAGAAGCGCCTGGTGCAGCGTGCCGCCCGGCGTGCGCTGCGCGAGGAGATGCCGCGCCGGGTGGGGCGTCTGGAGGCGGCCGGCGACGAGGCGATCGGCCTCGACGACGCCCACCGGCTGCACTGGGACGGCGCGGCGGTGGGGCGGCTGCGGCCGGGGCGCGGTGCGGACGTGGTGGGCGGGCGCGGGCTGGTGCGCCCGGTGGTCGAGGTGCTGGACAGCGAGTTCCTCGACGGGCCGCAGCGCGAGCGGGTGCGACTGCGCCTCCAGCGCCACCTCGACGACGCCCTGCACCGCGACCTGGCGCCCCTGTTCGCCGCCATCCGGGCCGCCGATTCCGACCCGGCGCTGCGCGGGCCGCTGCACCGGCTGGAGGAGTGCGGGGGCCTGGTGCCCGGCGCCACCGAGGCCGAGGTGCCCGCTTCCCTGCGCGGCCGGCTGAAGCAGCTTGGCGTGCGCGCCGGGCGCTTCGCGCTGTTCATGCCGGCGCTGCTCAAGCCGCGCCCTATGGCGCGCCGCGCAGCGCTGTGGGGGCTGCAGCACGGCAGGGCGCCGCCCGCGCTGCCCGCGCCGGGGCTGGTCTGCCTGCCGGCGGTCACGGCGCGCGCCTCGGAGGACCCCGCCGCCGCGTTTCTCCAGGCGATGGGCTGGGTTGCCGCCGGCCCGGTCTGGCTGCGGCTCGACGTGGCCGAACGTGTGGCGCAGGAGCTGGCCTGGGCCACACGGGTGCGCGCCTCGGCGCTGCCCGCGGATCTCGCGTCGCGGCTGTCCGTGCGCGCCGAGCTGCTGCCGCCGGTGCTGCGCGCGCTTGGCGTGCGCGTCATCCCGGCCGCTGCCGAGAGCGAAACCTATGGCCCGCCGGTGCCGCCGATGCTGGTGACGCCGAAGCGCAGGGCACCGGAGCCGCCACCGGTCAGGAAGGCCCGCCCGGCGGACGGGCCGTTCGCCGCGCTGGCCGACTGGCAGGGCTAGGCGGCACTGTCGCCGGTCTCGACGAGAAGCCCCACGAGTTCGCCGGTCCTGGGATGACGCCTTGCCGTGGCTGGTGCCGTGCCTGATACAGGCACCAAGTATGGATACAAAAAGTGAATCCGGCGTCATGATCCAGGGGCATGGTCGGGTTGCACAGGCACTGCCGCCCGTGCCGCAGCCCGGGCGGTTGCCGGTCTCCCTCCCGCGGCCCGGCTGGGTCCGACCCGGCATGATGCGCCGCCTCCTCGACCATCCGGCCCTGATCCTGTCGCGCGATTTCACCCTGTTCCTGGTGGGCGCGCGCACCGACGCCGCAATCGAGCGCACCCGGGCCCTGCATGGCGCGCGCGAGGCGTTCGAGGCCGCCTACACGCGCTCCGCCGATCCCTGGGCCTCGGCCACGCCGCGCTACCGCTACCAGCAGCGCAAATACGAGCAGATCATGGCGCTGCTGCCGGACCAGCGCTTCCGCAACGCTCTGGACCTGGGTTGCGGCCTGGGCCTGCTGTCGCAGCATCTGGCCCGTCGCTGCGACGCCGTGCTTGGCATCGACGTCGCGGCCGCTGCCCTCGGCCACGCCCGGACCCGGGCCGCCGGCGTCGGCAATCTCGGCTTCGAGCAGGGCGACCTGCTGCACCTGCCGAGGGAACTGGACGGACGCTTCGACCTCGTGGTGGTCGCGGACACGCTGTACTACCTGTCCCCGCTCGGCGACGACCTGCTCAAGGCCCTGAGCGCGCGGATCGCCGACCTGCTGGTGCCCGGGGGAGTGTGCCTGCTGGCCAACCACTTCTTCTTCGCGGCCGACGCCGACTCGCGCCGTTCGCGCCGCATCCACGATGCGTTCGCCTGGTCGCATCGCTTCAGCGTGCGCAGCGAGCACCGCAAGGCGTTCTTCCTCGCGACCCTGCTGGATCGACGCGATGCCTGACGCTCCCACCTGCCTCTGACGGGCGGGAAGCAGCAAGGCCGGGCTCTTCCTTCTCTGGCCATTCTAATGGTCCAAGCGGGCCATCGGAACCTTTGGCCAGCTACGCCCAGACCCGCCCTTGGACCGCTCATCCCTGAAATCCCTGGCATCAGCCGGCGCCGGGCTGTCCATGTCGCGCCAGCGGTCTTGGGTTCCGGCCTGCCAAGGCAGGCAAGGCCAGGGCTCTGCCCTGGACCCGCCAGGGGGAGCCCCCCTGGACCGGCCTTACTTTAAGTCGTGGTTTCCAAAGGCCTGCCTTTGGCGGGGTCCCCGTCTTCAAGCATGGGGGCAGAGCTCCTGGCCTTGCCTGCCTGGCCGTTCAGGACCAAGGGCCGCCGGGTATCACGGCGAGACCTCCTCCAGTCCGTGGGCGATCGCCTCCGCCAGCGCATGCGCCACGCAGCGGTAGCCAAGGTCGTTCATGTGCAGCCCGTCCGAAGCGGCGAACTCCTCCATGGCGTGCCCGTCCGCCGCCCAGGCGTCCATCAGCGTGCTGCGGGCGAACAGCCCCACGCCCTGCTCCAGAGCGACGGACGCCAACGCCTCGTTGATCCGCGTGTTCTCCGGCGCGGCGATCATCCGCGGCGTGCGCTGGTTGTCCATCAGGATGACGTCGGCGCCGGCCGCCTTGATCTTGACGATGCCGCTGGAGACCAGCCTGCGGAACACCGAGGGGTCGACGTCGCGCAGCGCCCCGTTCGCGCCCACCTGCCAGATCACCAGTTGCGGCCTCACCGCGAGCACGTCGGTGTCCAGCCGCGCCAGCTCCTCCGCCGCGTCCTGCCCGCCGATGCCGCGGTTCACCACGGCGAAGTCCGCTCGCGGAAAGGTCCGGTTCAGAGTCGACTGAAGGATCGCCGGATAGGAGTGCGCGACGTCGCTCGCGAGCCAGCCCTGGGTGGATGACGAGCCCACTGCCACCACCAGCAGCGGCTTGTTCGCCGTCAGCGCCGCCGCGGTGTGCGGCAGGCCTGGCGCGGGCACCGGCGCTGGCGGGCACTCCGGGAACTCCGGCACCGCCAGCGCCACCCGCGGCCCTGGAACCGTCTGAGCGAGCGCCGCCGGCGGGCCAAGACCCAGCAACAGGGCGAGGACTGCGGCACGGGTACGGCGGCACGGGGAGGGCGGGAATGCGCACATCGTCGCGAACCAAGCCTGTCCGACCCGGAGTGACAAGCCCTGTTTGCGCCGTGCCCGAGAGGAAGTGGCACCAGAGGCCGAACGTGGTCGCCGGTTCAGCAAGCAAGGCCAGGGGCTCTGCCCCCATGCCTGGAAGCGGAGACCCCGCCAAAGGCTCGCCTTTGGAAACCAACATTTAAGTTGTGCCGGGTCCAGGGGCGGCTCGCTCCTGGCGGGTCTGGGCAGAGCCCAGCCTTGCTTCCTGACAGGTCCGACGCTTGGGGCTGTCGGTATCGGGATCGCTAGGACGCGGTGCCGCCCACCGTGATCCCGGCCATCTTCAGGGTCGGCTGCCCCACGCCCACCGGCACGCCCTGTCCGTTCTTGCCGCAGGTGCCGATGCCGTGGTCCATCGCCGGGTCGTCGCCGACCATCGACACCTTGGTCAGCGCATCCGCGCCGTTGCCGATCAGGGTCGCGCCCTTCACCGGCGCGGTGACGCGGCCGTCCTCGATCAGGTAGGCCTCCGAGGTCGCGAACACGAACTTGCCCGAGGTGATGTCCACCTGCCCGCCCGCGAAGTTCACCGCGTACAGCCCGCGCTTGACCGAACGGATCATCTCCTCCGGCTTCGTGGCGCCGCCGAGCATGAACGTGTTGGTCATGCGCGGCATCGGCGCGTGGGCGTAGGACTGGCGTCGGCCGTTACCCGTGGCGCGCACGCCCATCAGCCGGGCGTTCATCCGGTCCTGGATGTACTCCACCAGGATGCCGTCATCGATCATCACGGTGCGCCCCGACGGCGTGCCCTCGTCGTCCACGGTGATCGAGCCGCGCCGGTCCGGCAGCGTGCCGTCGTCCACCACCGTCACGCCCTTTGCCGCAACACGCTCTCCCAGCAGCCCGGCGAACGCGGACGTCTTCTTGCGGTTGAAGTCGCCCTCCAGCCCGTGCCCGACCGCCTCGTGCAGCATGATCCCCGGCCAGCCCGGGCCGAGCACGATCTCCATCTCGCCGGCCGGCGCCGGGCGGCTGTCCAGGTTCACCACCGCCTGGCGCAGCGCCTCGTCCACCGCCCCGCGCCAGGTGCCCTCGTCGAGCACGCGGCTGTAGCTGAACCGGCCGCCGGTGCCGTAGGAGCCCGACTCGCGCCGCCCGTCCTGCTCGACGACCACCGACACGTTGAGCCGCACCAGCGGCCGGATGTCGGCGGTTCTGCTGCCGTCGCCGCGCACGATCTGCACCGCCTGCCACTCGCCGAACATCGACGCCATGACCTGCTTCACCCGCGGGTCGAGGCCGCGCGCGTAGGCGTCGATCTCGCCCAGCAGCGCGGTGCGCACCGCGAAATCCATGTCCGAGAGCGGGTTGACGTCGGAGTACAGCCGCGAGTTCGTCGCCCGCGGCGGCTCCGCCTGCACGCCGGAGCGGCCGGCGCGCACGCCGGAGACCGTGGCCGACGCCCGCGCCAGCGCAGCCTCGGAGATCTCGCCGGAATGCGCGAACCCCGCTTCCTCGCCGAGCACGGCGCGCAGGCCGAAGCCCTGCGTTGTGTCGAAGCCGGCCGAGCGGATGCGCCCTTCCTCCAGGCTGATGTGCTCGCTCTCGCGGTATTCCAGGAACAGCTCGCCATCCTCGGTGCCGGCCAGCGCGTCGGCCGTCATGCGCGCGGCGGCGTCGCGACCCAGCAGGGCGCCGGGGCGATCGAAGAACAGCGCGTCGGTGGCGGCGAGCGGCGTCGGGGAGTCGGACATGGCGGTCTCCGGGGCTTCGGCGGTGTGCGACATATGGGGGTGGACCGGCGCACGCCACCCGGCTGGCAGGCCCGTCCAGAAGCTCCGCCTCCGGGCGCAGCCATTGGCCTGCCCCTGGCAGCCGCTATCTGAAACGAGGGCTTGGTATCATTGCACGCAAGTCTGGCACTGCACGCAGGTCTGGAGACGCTGTTCCCCGGCAGCCTGCGCCTTCGAGCGGAGGGCGGGAGCGTGGCTTTCCTATCCTCTCGCGCCCCGCAAGGCGTGCACCAGCACCAGCCCTGCCGT
>CAXSES010000029.1:2386-3534 GCA_964236225.1 uncultured Acetobacteraceae bacterium | reverse complement strand
GGCTTTCCTATCCTCTCGCGCCCCGCAAGGCGTGCACCAGCACCAGCCCTGCCGTGAGCAGCAGCGCCGCCCCGGTCTGGTGCAGCACCGCCACCGGCACCGGCACCGCCCAGAGCAGCGTCGCGACGCCCAGCGCGTACTGGGACACCACCGCCGCCCCGAATGCCAGCACCGCGACCCGCAATTCGCGCGGCAACGCCGTGCGCAGCCCGACGATGAGCGTGGTCAGCACGGACAATGCGGTCAGCGTCGCCAGCAGACGATGATCGAACTGCACGGCGGGCACGTTCTCTGTGACGTTGCGCCACACCGGGCTCAGCGCCGCCCAGCCCTCCGGCACCAGGCGTCCGTCCATTAGCGGGAAGGTGTTGTAGGCCAGCCCGGCGTGCAGCCCTGCGGTGAACCCGCCGGCCACGATCGTCACGGCAACCAGCGCCACGCTCAGCAGCGACAGGCGGCGCAGCCCGCAGGCCTGCGACAGCCGGGGCGCGGCGGGGCGCAGCGCCGACAACGCTGTCCACAGGATCGCCGCGTAAAGCACGAGGGCGAGCGTCAGGTGCGCCACCAGCCGATACGCCGAGACTGCCACGGTGTCGGCCAGGAAACCCGAGGACACCATGAACCAGCCCACCGCGCCCTGCAGGCCGCCGAGCACGAACAGCCCCATGAGGCGTGGCACCAGCCGCGCGCGGATCGCCCCGCGCCATGCCAGCGCCACCAGCGGCACCAGGAACACGACGCCGATCAGCCGGCCCCATAGCCGGTGCGTCCACTCCAGCCAGAAGATGTGCTTGAACCCGCCCAGGCCGAAGCCCTGGTTGACCAGGCTGTACTGCGGGATTTGCTGGTAGAGCGCGTAGAGCCGCTGCCACTCGTGTTCGGTCAGCGGTGGGATCACGCCTGATAGCGGTGCCCACTCCATGATCGACAGGCCGGAGCCGGTCAGCCGCGTCGCACCGCCGAGCACCACCATCACGAAGATCATGCCCGCGCAGGCGAACAGCCAGCCCGCCACCAGGCGGCGGTCGCGCCGCAGCCGCGCCACCTCGTGCGAGGACGGAAAGCTGGCCGGAAATTCCCGATCGTCGAACGGCATGGCATGTGCTACCGCGCTCGCGCGCCTGGGGCAAGCGCGCCCGCGCGCCCGG
>CAXSES010000029.1:0-2286 GCA_964236225.1 uncultured Acetobacteraceae bacterium | reverse complement strand
GGCAGGCGCGCCGCCGAAGGCCTGAACCCTGTAGCAGCAGCGGCCTTGAGTTCCGACCTGCCAGCGCGGGCAAGGCCAGGGCTCTGTCCCACGTCCCGGAAGCGGGAACCCGCAGGGGAAGCCCCCTGGACCGGCCTCTTTCAGGAGAGGGGTTCCGGGAGCCCCGCCTTGAGGCATGGAGGGCGGAGCCCTGGTCTTGCCTGCCTGGCCGGTCAGGACCAAAGGCCATGGATGTGATCCGCTGGCTGGGCAAGCCGTTTTCCGGGGCGCCGTGCTCGGAGGAGGCTTCGACGGGTTTGAGCCCGGCTCCCTCCGCGGCTGGCCCCTGTGCGGGCGCCTTGCTCCCCGCGCGGCCGCGGTGCTACCGGGCCGGGATGACCGACGCGCCCACGCCCGATCCCCGGCCCCTGCTCTCCGTCGTGGTTCCGGTGCGCAACGAGGCGCCCAACCTTCGCCCCCTGATCCTCGAGATCGGCGCCGCGCTGCATGCGGTGGCGCACGAGATCGTCTATGTCGACGACGGCAGCACCGACGGCACGCCGGTCGCGCTGCGGACCTTGCGCGGCGAGCTTGCCGCGGCAGGGCACGTGCTCGTGCTGCGCCGCCACCGCGCAAGCTGCGGCCAGAGCGCCGCCGTGCTCACCGGCCTCCGCGCGGCCTCGGGCACCTGGATCGCCACGCTGGACGGCGACGGGCAGAACGACCCCGCGGACATCCCGGCGCTGCTCGGACGCGCGCAGGCGCTGGAGGCGGCGGGAGGCTCACTGCCGGTGCTGGTCGCCGGCCACCGCACCACCCGGCGCGACAGCCTGGCCAAGCGCCTGGCCTCGCGCGCGGCCAACGCCGTCCGCGCCGCGCTGCTGCGCGACGCCACGCCGGACACCGGCTGCGGCCTGAAGCTGGTGCGGCGCGAGGCGTTCCTCGCCCTGCCGCATTTCGACCACATGCACCGCTATCTTCCCGCCCTGGTGCTGCGCGCCGGCGGGCAGGTCGAGAGCATGCCGGTCAACCACAGGCCACGCACCCGCGGCGCCTCGAACTACGGCACGCTGGACCGGCTCTGGGTGGGCCTCTTCGATCTTGCCGGCGTGGCCTGGCTGCAGCGTCGCTGGACGCGTCCGGTGCTGGAGGAGTGAGCGCGTCCGCGCACCCAGCGTGCCCGTGGCCGGACGTGCCGCGGGAAGCCCTGCGTGCCGGTCCGGCGCGGCTCGCCCTGGCGGGTTCCCGCGCCCGGGACAGGGGGCGGAACCCTGGCCTTGCCCGGTGCTCTCCCGCCATCGGAGCAACGCCCTGAATGCCGGCCTCGAACGCCTCGTTCCGCGTGGCCCTGCTGGCACGGCCGTTGCTGCTGCTTGCCGGCCTGGTCGCCGCCGGGCTCGCCCTGCGCCAGATGCCCGGCCTCGCGCCGCAGGCGATGCTCGGACGCTGGGTCACCGGGCAGGGTCCGCTCGGGGCGCTGGCGTTCGTGGCCGGAGGCGGCGCGCTGTGCGCCCTCGGCCTGCCGCGCCAGGCGGTGGCGTTCGCCGGCGGCTTCGCGCTGGGCGCGTGGCCGGGCGGTGCGCTGTCGCTGCTGGCGATGCTGGTGGGCTGCGCGCTGGACTTCGCCTGGGCGCGCGAGGTGGCGCGGGACTGGACGCAGCGGCGGCTGCGCGGTCGGGGCGCGAGGCTCGACGCGTTCCTCGCGGCCCACCCGTTCACGGCGACCCTGACGCTGCGGCTGCTCCCTGTGGGCAGCAATATCGTGCTCAACCTGCTGGCTGGCGTGTCCGGCGTGGCGTTCGCGCCGTTCCTGGCGGCGAGCGCGCTGGGCTACCTGCCGCAGACCGCGGTGTTCGCCCTGCTCGGCTCGGGCACCCGGATCGAGCAGGGCGCCCAGTTCTGGCTCGGCCTCGCGCTGTTCGCCGCGTCCGCGGCGCTCGGGCTTGCTCTGCTGCGGCTGCGCCGGGCCTGAGACCAACGGGCAGATGCGATGACCGGTTCAGCAGGAAGGCCAGGGGCTCTGCCCCTGGACCCCGCCAAAGGCTCGCCTTTGGAAACCAATACTTAGACTCAATTCACCCCGAGTGGGCGCTTGGCTGTGTGGCGCGCTGTAATGCGGCCGATACACCCGCGCGTGTGCCACGGACAGACGAGGTGAACTGAGTCTAAGTTGCGCCGGGTCCAGGGGCGGCTCGCCCCTGGCGGGTTTGGGCAGAGCCCAGCCTTGCTTGCCTGAAGGGTCATCGCATTCGGTCGCTGGTCTCAGTTGAAGTAGCGCAGGCGCAGCGACACCGCTCCGCCCGCCGG
>CAXSES010000028.1:0-16880 GCA_964236225.1 uncultured Acetobacteraceae bacterium | reverse complement strand
GGACGAGCCACCGGCCGCACGCGGTCCGAGAGCCGTCGCGCCGGCCCGATGCCGGGGCAGCGCGGGTGTGGCCGATCGGGCTCGCGGAATCAAGCCGGGATGCTGCGGTGCAGCAAGAAGCAAGGCAAGGCCTGGGTCGAACCACCCCCGACCCCGCCGTGCCCTATGCCGGCCACCAAGCCTGGAGCTTCGTTGCGCCGGTCCAGGGGGGCTCCCCCTGGCGGGTCCAGGGCAGAGCCCTGGCCTTGCTTGCCTCAGCGCAACCCCAGCACGTCCTCCATCCCGTACAACCCGGCCTCGCGCCCGCATAGCCACAGCGCCGCCCGGATCGCGCCCCCCGCGAACACCCCGCGGTCGAACGCCCGGTGGCTCAGCGAGATGTGTTCGCCTGCGCCCGCGAACAGCACCGTGTGCTCGCCCACCACCTGCCCGGCGCGCAGCGAGGCGAAGCCGATCTCGCCCTCGCGCCGCGCGCCCACCTGTCCCTCGCGCGCCGTGCGCATCACGTCCGCGAGCGCCACGCCCCGTCCCGCCGCCACCGCGCGCCCGAGCCCGAGCGCCGTGCCGGACGGCGCGTCCACCTTCTGCCGGTGGTGCATCTCGGTGATCTCCGCGTCGTACTCCGCTGCCGGCAGCGCCGCCGCGAGCCGCTCCGCCAACGCCAGCACCAGCACCACCCCCGGCGCGAAGTTCGGCGCGTGCACCACCGCGGCCCAGCCCGACGCCGCGGCCACCGCCGCCTCGTCCATCGCCGACAGCCCCGACGTGCCAAGCACCCAGGCCGTGCCGGTGGCCGCGACGGCCGCCGCGTGCGCCTGGACCGTGCCCGCGTTGGTGAAGTCCACAACCACGTCGCTGGCCCGCGCCAGGGCCTCGAAGCTGTCCAGGACCGGGGCGCCGTCGGGCGGCGCGGCGCCCGAGCCAGGCCGGAGAGTGCCGCCGGACAGCGTCGCGCCGGACCGCAGGGCCTCGGCGACCAGCAGGCGGCCCATGCGGCCGGCGACGCCCGCGATCCCGATGCGCATCGAACCACCTCGATCAAGCAAGCAAAGCCGGCTCTCCCTCCGCCTGCCATTCCAACGGCCCAAGCGGGCCATCGGAACCTTTGGCATGCTACGCCCAAACCCGCAAAGGGTCCGAGAACCCTTTGATCCCATCGACTTAAGTGAAGCCGTCCAGGGGGCTTCCCCTGGCGGGGTCCAGGGGCAGAGCCCCTGGCCTTCCTTCAGCTCCGCCCCTCGAAGAAGCTCGCGACCCTGGCGAAGAATCCCTCGCTGTCCGGGTGCCCCCGCGTGTTGTCGCGCGCCTCGGACTCGAATTCCTCCAGCAGCTCGCGCTGCCGCTTGGTGAGGTGCTGCGGAGTCTCGATGGCGAACTGGATGTACATGTCGCCCCGCGCCGCCGAGCGCAGCACCGAGAACCCCTTGCCCCGCAGCCGGAGCTGCTCGCCCGACTGCGTGCCCGGCTGCACCTTGACCCGCGAGCGCGTACCGTCGATCGCCGGCACCTCGACCTCGCCGCCCAGCGCCGCCCGCGTCAGCGGCAGCGGCACCCGACAGAACACGTTGGCGCCGTCGCGCTGGAAGATCTCGTGCGCCTTGACGCCGACATGGACGTAGAGGTCGCCCGGCGTGGTGCCCTGCCCGCCCGCCTCGCCCTCGCCGGTGAGCCGGATGCGGGTGCCGTCCTCGACGCCGGCCGGAATCGCCACCTGCAGGCTGCGCTCGCGCTGCACCGTGCCGGCGCCCGCGCAGACGCGGCACGGGTTGCGCACCACGCGCCCGCTGCCGCCGCAGGTCGGGCACGAGCGCTCGACCAGGAAGAACCCCTGCTGCGCCCGCACCTTGCCCGCGCCGCCGCAGGTGCCGCAGGTCTCCGCCGCCTTGTCCTTGGACTCCGAGCCGGTGCCCGCGCACGCATCGCAGCTCACGCGCGTCGGCACCCGGAGCTGGGTCTTGGCGCCGGAGAACGCCTCCTCCAGCGTGATCTCGACCTGGGCGCGCACGTCGCCGCCGGTGCGCGCCCGCCCGCCGCGACGCCCGCCGCCGCCCATGAAATCGCCGAACATCTGATCGAAGATGTCGCCGAGGCCGCCCGCGCCGGCCTGCTCGAAGCCGCCGCCGCCCTGCTCGAACGCGGCGTGGCCAAACCGGTCGTAGGCCGCGCGCTTCTGGTCGTCCTTGAGGACGTCGTAGGCCTCGCTGACTTCCTTGAACCTGGCCTCGGCGGCATGGTCACCCGGGTTGCGGTCCGGGTGGAACTTCATCGCGAGCTTGCGATACGCCTTCTTCAGGTCGTCGGCAGAGGCGTCCCGAGGCGCTTCAAGCGTCGCGTAGTAGTCACTTTTCGCCATGGACGCTCTCTTAAAGGGGGCCGCACGGTCAGGGCAAACCAGCTTTGCAACGATCGGGCCGAAGCCGGGCCGAGGCTCCGCCCCATCGCCTGGACACTGGACCGCTCAGGGACAGCACCCCTGGACCGGCACGATCCAGGATCAGGTCCATCATCGCGGGCGGAATGCGTGCGGCCGGGAAACACCTCCCCGGCCGCGTCGCCAGTGACAGCCCGCCGGATCAGGCGGACTTCGTCAGGCAGACTTCTTCTTGTCGTCGACTTCCTCGAACTCGGCATCGACGACCCTATCGTCGCGCGCCGAACTCGACGACGCGCCCGGCTGCGCGCCCGCCTCAGGCTGAGCGCCGGCAGCCTCGCCCTGCGCCTTGTACATTGCCTCGCCAATCTTCATCGCGGCCTGGCTTAGGCGCTCGGTCGCAGACTTGATCGCCTCTGCGTCGCTGCCCTCCATCGCCGTCTTCGCGGCGGCCAGGGCCGACTCCGCCTCGCCCTTGTCCTGCGCGGGCAGCTTGTCGCCATGCTCCGCCAGGTTCTTCTCGACCTGGTGGACCATGCCCTCGGCCTGGTTGCGCGCCTCGATCGCCTCGCGCTTCTTCTTGTCGGCCTCGGCGTTGGTCTCCGCCTCGCGCACCATGCGCTGGATGTCGGCGTCCGACAGCCCGCCGCTGGCCTGGATGCGGATCTGCTGCTCCTTGCCGGTGGCCTTGTCGCGCGCCTGCACGCTGACGATGCCGTTCGCGTCGATGTCGAACGTCACCTCGATCTGCGGCACGCCGCGCGGCGCCGGCGGGATGCCGGTCAGGTCGAAGTTGCCCAGCGCCTTGTTGTCCGACGCCATCTCGCGCTCGCCCTGGAACACCTTGATGGTCACCGCGCCCTGGTTGTCGTCGGCGGTGGAGAACACCTGGCTCTTCTTGGTCGGGATCGTGGTGTTGCGCTCGATCAGGCGGGTGAACACCCCGCCCAGAGTCTCGATGCCCAGGCTCAGCGGCGTCACGTCCAGCAGCAGGACGTCCTTCACGTCGCCCTTCAGCACCGCGCCCTGCACCGCGGCGCCGATCGCCACCACCTCATCGGGGTTGACGTTGCGCGCGGGCTCCTTGCCGAAGAACGCCTTCACCGCCTCGATGACCTTGGGCATCCGTGTCATGCCGCCGACCAGGATTACCTCGTCGATCTCTGCCGCCGTCACGCCGGCGTCCTTCAGCGCGGCGCGGCACGGGTCCATCGTGCGGCTGATCAGGTCGTCCACCAGGCTCTCCAGCTTGGCGCGCGACAGCTTCGTCACGAGGTGCTTCGGCCCGGAGGCGTCAGCCGTGATGAACGGCAGGTTGACCTCTGTCTCCTTCGACGAGGACAGCTCGATCTTCGCCTTCTCCGCAGCCTCCTTGAGGCGCTGCAGGGCGAGCTTGTCCTTGCGCAGGTCGATGCCCTGCTCGCGCTGGAACTCGCTCGCCAGGAAGTCGATGACGCGGTTGTCGAAGTCCTCGCCGCCCAGGAAGGTGTCGCCGTTGGTGGACTTCACCTCGAACACGCCGTCGCCGATCTCCAGCACCGACACGTCGAACGTGCCGCCGCCCAGGTCGTAGACCGCGATCGTGCCGCTGTTCTTCTTGTCCATGCCGTAGGCGAGGGCTGCCGCCGTCGGCTCGTTGATGATGCGCAGCACCTCAAGCCCGGCGATGCGGCCGGCGTCCTTGGTCGCCTGGCGCTGGGCGTCGTTGAAATAGGCCGGCACGGTGATGACCGCCTGCGTCACGCTCTCGCCGAGGAACGCCTCCGCGGTCTCCTTCATCTTGCCGAGGATGAAGGCGCTGACCTGGCCGGGCGCGTACTTCTCGCCGCGGGCCTCGACCCACGCATCGCCATTGTCGCCGCGCACGATGCCGAACGGCACCATCGCCTTGTCCTTGACCACGGTCGCGTCGTCGAAGCGGCGGCCGATCAGGCGCTTGACGGCGTAGAGGGTGTTGGTCGGGTTGGTGACCGCCTGGCGCTTGGCGGCCTGGCCGACGAGGCGCTCGCCATTGCCGGTGAACGCCACCATGGACGGGGTGGTGCGCGCGCCCTCGCTGTTCTCGACGACGCGCACGTCATTCGCGGTCGAGCCCTCCATGATCGCGACGCACGAATTGGTCGTGCCGAGGTCGATGCCGATGACCTTGCTCATCCGGGTAGTCTCCTTGTCAGCGGTCGCGGACGGCCCGAGGCACCGTGCACGACCCTAGGGTGTGGCTGGGGATGTATTGAGCCTGCCCCCTGGTCGCAAGGGGCGGGGCGACGCAGGCAGAAAGCAAGGCTGGGCTCTCCCTCCGCTGCCATTCCAACGATCCAAGCGGATCGTTGGAACCTTTGGCAGCTACGCCCAGACCCGCCCCATGCTTGAAGGCGGGGGCGAGCCCCCCCTGGACCGGCTTCTCTTAAGTAGTGGATTCCAAAGGCTTGCCTTTGGCGGAGTTTGAGGCGGAGCCTCAACCTTGCTTCCTTCTCAGATCGTCTGGTCCATGCCGCCGCCTTTGCTGACCACCACCATGGCCGGCCGCAGCAGCCGCCCGTTGAGCGTCCACGCCGGCGTGTAAGCCTGCAGCACGGTGCCGGGCGGGTGCGCGTCTGACGGCTGCTCGCCCATGCCCTGGTGCAGGTTGGCGTCGAACGGCTTGCCGGTCGGGTCCTCGCGCGCCACGCCGTTGCGCTCCAGCGCCGCCAGCATCGCGCGCTCCACGCCCTCGAAGCCGTCGCGCAGCTTGGCCACGATCTCAGGCTCGCCAGCGGAAGCGGGCGGCAGGCTGTCGAGGCCGCGGCGCAGGTTCTCCGTCGCCTCGGCAATGTCGCGGGCGAATTTCTGCACCGCGAACTGGCGGGCGTCGTCCACCTCGCGCCGGGCGCGGGCGCGCACGTTCTGGCTCTCCGCCTCCGAGCGCATCCAGCGATCGCGGAAATCGTCGCGCTCCGCCTCCAAGACGGAGAGCCGCGTCGCCGCGGCCTGCATGACCTGGTCCGGCGTCTGCGCGCCGTCCATGACGGCCACGTCGGGCGCGGGATCCGCCGCCCCCATGGCCTCGGGATGAGTGTCGGTGTTCATGGCCGGTCAGTTAGGCGAGGAACGCCGCCGCAACAAGACGCACCCGCCCGTGCGGCGACGATGCGCGCCGCTTCGCATGGCCGCCTCCCCGCCAAGTTTGCCATCGCGTGAGGCGCCCGTGAGCGGGTAGTGTGCTCCCGATAATTATCAATCGGGGGTTGCATGGCGCGATACGCCGGCCGGCAATGGCGCAGCCTGCAGGCGCTGCGGGCCTTCGCCGCTTTGCTGGTGGTGGCGTACCACGCCCTGGAGCAGTGGCGCGACACCAGACCCGTAGGCGGTCCTCGGCTCGGCGCCGCCTGGCCCAACGGCGCCGCGGGCGTCGATCTGTTCTTCGTGATCAGCGGCGTCGTGATGATCGCGGCGTCCGCCCGGCTCGCGGCCCAGCCCGATGGCTGGCGGGTGTTCCTGCGGCGCCGGGTCGAGCGCGTGGCGCCGCTCTACTGGCTCGCCACCACGGCCAAGCTGGCCCTGGTGCTCCTGGCCCCTGCGCTGGCCAGGCACGCGCGGCCGGGCTGGGGCACCGTCCTGTGCTCCTACCTGTTCCTGCCGGCCGCCAATGAGGCTGGCGAGGTACGGCCCCTGCTGCCCGTCGGATGGACGCTGAGTTTCGAGATGCTGTTCTACCTGGTGTTCGCGGCCGGGCTCGCGGTGCGGCCACCGGGCGGGCTGCGCGGCGTGGTCCTGCGCGTGGTCCTGCCGGTGCTCGGCGCGCTGTCGCTGCTCGGGCTGGCGCGCGCGTCGGACTGGCCGGCGGCCTCGGTGCTCGCCGACCCGCTGGTGCTGGAGTTCGGCGCCGGCGCCGTGCTGGGGCTGTGGCTGCTGCGTGCGCCCACCCCGGCCCGGCACGGGGTCGCGGCGGCATGGCTTCTGGCCGCGGCCGCGATGCTGGCGCTCCTCGCGCTTCCGGCGGGCACGCCGTGGTGGCGCGCCCTGGACTGGGGCGGGCCGGCGACGCTGCTGGTGGCGGCGCTGCTGGCGGTGGAGCGGTCGGCCAGGCTGCGCTGGCCCGGCTGGCTGCTGCGGCTCGGGGACGCCTCCTACGCGATCTACCTGGCGCACGGCTTCGTGCTCGCAGCCCTGGCCGCCCTGCACCTGCCCGCCGCCTGGGTGCTGCTGGTCGCCGCACTGGGGGTGAGCAGCGGCACGGGGCTCGCGGTGCATCGCTGGGTCGAGCGCCCGATCGCGGCATGGCTCTCCGGCCGGCGCATGGCGGGCGTGCCGGCCGTCGGGCTTCGGGGCGATCGGGCCTGACGCGGGGAAGGCGTGAAGCAGGCAAGGCCGAGGCCCCGCCTTCAAGCACCGGGCGTCGAACCCCGCCGAAGGCAGGCCTATGGACTTCAGCACTTAAGAGAAGAGTTTCCGGAACGCGCGGCCTTTGGGAAGTCCAGGCGTCGCTGCCCGAAGGTTCCGACGGTTCTCCTGGGGCGTGGGAAACGGGCGGAGGAGGCAGAGCCCGGCCCCGTTTGCCTGTCCAGTGCGCGCCCTTGGCGTTCCCGCCTCGGCGTCACGGCAGGCAGGCCGCCGCGAGCTGGGCAAAGGCGCGGGCGCGGTGGCTGCCGGCGTGCTTGAGGGCGGGCGCCATTTCGCCGTAGCTCAGGGTCGCGCCCACTGGCACGAACATCGGGTCGTAGCCGAAGCCCAGGGCGCCCCGCGGCGGCCAGCATGCCTCGCCCTCGACCCGGCCCAGGAACGTGGCGCTCCACCCGTCGGGCCACGCGAGGCAGAGCACGCAGGTGAACCAGGCACGGCGGTCCGGAGCCTCCCCGAGGCGGGCCTGCACCAGAGCCATGGCGGCGGCGAAATCCTTGCCCGGCCCCGCCCAGCGTGCCGAGAGCACGCCCGGATCGCCGCCGAGCGCCGCGAGACAGAACCCTGAATCGTCTGCGAGCGCCGGCCCGCCGCTCGCAGACGCCGCGGCAAGCGCCTTCAGGCGGGCGTTGCCGGCGAAGTCCGGCGCGTCCTCCTCCGGCTCGGGCAGCCCGAGCGCGCCGGCCGAGATCACCGCGATGCCGTGCGGCGCCAGCAGGGCCGCGATCTCGCGCAGCTTGCCCGCATTATGGGTGGCGAGCACCAGACGGTCGCCGCGCCGCAGCCGCCGTGCCGTGCCCAGGCTTTCCGGCGTCTCTCCACAAAAACCCGTCCCATCGACACCGGGCGCGCCGGCGCCCGCGCCACCCGCCTCACCCCGACGCACCATCCGGTCTTCGCCGGCGGCGTTGATCGGCAAGCCGGGCACGCGCGGCTCGACGGTGGCGGCGCACAGCATCCCGGTTCCGCCGGCCCGGACCGGGCGCGGGGCCTCGGCCTGCCCGGCCAGGACGGGTTCGATGGAGACGGGGCGAAGGACGTCGTCGGCCCGGCCGGATGCGCGCATGGCAGGTTTTCCCGTTGGTGATGCGGCGGCATAGCGCGCCCGCATCCGCCCCGGAACCAGGATCGTTTTTCGCCGACTGTTCTTGGGCAAGGCTGGCAAGGTCGATCTGCTGCCGGACCTGCCGGAGGCTCGCCTTGCCTGCTGAGGAGAACGTGTTTCCAGGAGTCGCTTGTCCGAAGGGGCAGGCCCCTGACGGATGCGGGCGTCCACGGCGCTGCCCCGGCGATCGCCACCCGCCTGACCCGCCCGGCCTCTCCGCCACGCTGGCGCGCGGAGTGCGCGGGGACAGGGGCCATCGCCACATGCAGGCCCGCCCGACCGGCAGGCGGGGAGATGCGACATTGACCATCCCACGCCATGCCACCAGCTTCGACTACGACCCGATGGACCATACCCCGAAGTCGCAACGCATGAGCCCGCCCGAGCTGGACGCCCGCTCCGCAGCGGTGCTGCGCGAAATCGTCGAGCAGTACGTCGAGACCGGCGATCCCGTGGGCAGCCGCACCCTGTCGCGCCGCCTGCCGATCGCGCTGTCGCCGGCCACCATCCGCAACGTCATGGCCGACCTCACCGACGCCGGCCTGCTGTTCGCGCCGCACACCTCGGCCGGGCGCCTGCCGACCGAGCGCGGCCTGCGGCTGTTCGTCGACGGCCTGCTGCAGTTCGGCGACCTCGGCGAGGAGGAGCGCCAGACCATCGGCCGCGCGCTCGAATCCAAGGGCCGTTCGCTTCAGGATACGCTCGGCGAGGCGTCGGCGATGCTGTCGGGGCTGTCTGCCGCCGCCGGCCTGGTGCTGGCGCCCAAGACGGAAGGAGCGATCCGCCACATCGATTTCGTGGCGCTCGGCTCCAGCCGGGCGCTGGTGATCCTGGTGGCCGCCGACGGGCAGGTGGAGAACCGGGTGATCGAGACCCCGCCCGGCCTGCCGCCGGCCGCACTCGTGCAGGCGGCGAACTACCTCAACGCCCGGCTCGCGGGGCGCTCGCTCGCGGAGTTGCGCCGCACCGTGGCCGAGGACATGGCCGCCGACCGCACGCAACTCGACGAGACCGCGTCGCTGGTGGTCGAGAGCGGGCTCGCGACCTGGACCGGCGAGGGCCGCGGCGGCGCGCTGATCGTGCGCGGCCAGTCGCGCCTGCTCGCCGAGATCACCCATGTCGAACGCATCGCCTCGATCCGCACTCTGTTCGAGCGGCTGGAGGCGCAGGAGACGATGCTGAAGCTGCTCGACCTCGCCGAGCAGTCGGACGGCGTGCGCATCTTCATCGGCGCCGAGAGCGGGCTGTTCGGCACCTCCGGCATGGCGATGGTCGTCGCCCCCGCGCGCAACGAGGCAGACCGCATCGTCGGCGCGATCGGGGTCATCGGACCCACGCGAATCAACTACGGGCGCATCATCCCGGTGATGGATTACACCGCCCGACTGCTGGGTCGCCTGCTCGGGTAGTAAGGGCGAGGCAGGCAAGGTTGAGGCTCCGCCTCAAACTCCGCCAAAGGCTCGCCTTTGGAAACCACTTGCTCAAGTTGCGCCGGGTCCAGGGGCGGCTCGCTCCTGGCGGGTCTGGGCGGAGCTGCCCAAAGGTTCCGACAGCCCGCTTGGGCTGTTGGAATGGGCAGCGGAGGGAGAGCCCAGCCTTGCTTGCCTGCTCAGATGATGACCGGGCATGTGCTCGCCGAGGGGCGATGACCGGACCGCGCGGCCGCGGCGCGGACTGACGCCGCATGGCGCTGGCGAGGCCTTGAGCACGCGGGGGCGACGCACGATGTCGTCCGAAACCAGGGAGCGTGCGATGTCGGGATTTGCGGGCGTGGCGAGCAGAGGGTTTGTCGATGTCGAGCGTCGCCTGGCCAGGCTGCGCCGTCTTGCCTGGATGCTCGACGGCGCCGCGCGCATCCCGGGCACGCGGTTCCGCTTCGGTCTGAACAGCCTGATCGGCCTGGCGCCCGGCATCGGCGACACCGTGCTGGCGAGCATCTCGCTCTGGATCGTGTGGGAGGCGCGGGCGCTCGGCGTGCCGCCGCACAAGCTGACGCGCATGCTCGCCAATGTCGGGATCGAGGCGGCGATGGGCGCGATCCCGCTGCTTGGCGACGCCATGGACGTCGTGTTCAAGGCGAACCTGCGGAACCTGGCGATCATCGACCAGCATTTCGCCGGGCGCTGAGACAGCCTGCCTGGGCACGGACGCGACCGGTCGGCACCAACAGGCGTTTCCTGTGTCAACGATCCTTTGAAGTGAGCGGCAAGCAAGGCTGGGCTCTGCCCAGACCCGCCAGGGGCGAGCCGCCCCTGGACCCGGCGCAACTTAGAAGACGCCGGTCCAGGGGGGCTCCCCCTGGCGGAGTTTGAGGCAGAGCCTCAACCTTGCTCGCCTTCCTACTGCCGGCGTCAGCATCCCAGGCTGCCCGGCTCAGCGTTCCTTCTCCGTGAACGCGAAGCTGATCTCCGGTCGGCGCGCCGACTCGTTCCCCACCGCCATGATGGCGACGCGCAGCGCCGCGCTGCCCGCGAGCACTGCGACCGACGCCGCATCGGCGAGGCTGGGCAGCCGGCGCGACAGCAGCGAGGCCCCCAGCAGGCCCATCGGCAGGAGGGTGCCGAGCACGGTGACGCCCTTCTCGGCCTGCCCGGCGGGGCCGTCCAGCGCGGCCGCGACGCCGCGTTCCCTGAAGGCGCGGTGCAGGGTGACGCCGGCTGCAAGCTCCACGGCGAGCGCCGCCAGGGCGACGCGCTGCATCGCGACGGAGGTCCGGTCCTCGCGGCCGAGGAACAGCGCCCCGGCGGCCCCGGCGAGCGAGGCGCTGGCGTAGCGGGCGGCCAGGCTCCTGGGCGCGGCGGCCCAGAGCGGGGTGCTGGTCGCCGAGAGCAGCGCCGCCGTGTAGGTGGCGAGGCCCGCACCGGCAATTGCGGCCGGCACCTGCGTCACGGCGGCGCTGCGCCGCGCCAGCCGGCCTGCCCTGCCGCCGCTGCGATCGCCCACGAACTGCGCCGCGGCGGTCAGGCCGGCGAAGCCCGTGAAAGCGGTCAGGACGTAGGTGCCGATCGACATCGGCGACGTGCCACGGAAGATGCGGAACATGTTGTAGAACCGCGCCGGCGTGTGCAAGTCCCAGACCAGCAGCGCGCTGCCGAACGTGGGCGCCAGCAGTGCGAGATAGCGGCCCCGGCGCACCGTCGCCGTCGCGGCCCGCCCGCGCGTCAGGTCGGCGAGCGTGGACAGGATCTGCGCGCCGCCCGACAGGCCGGCCAGGAAGATGTAGCCGCCCACCACCCAGTTGTTGAAGGGCGCGTGCCTGACCTGGTTACGGCCGTAGTAGGTCTCGCCATGCCACTCGCCCGGCGGCGTGCGGCGCGGGGCGGCGCGCTTGCCGGCGTCCTGCAGCGCGGTCTGGTCATCCGGCATGCTCAGTCCTCCTGCGCGAGCAGGGCGATCGTCGCCAGCGCCAGGCCGGCCACGGTGGCAAGGCCGGTCAGCAGCGACGGCCGCACCCTGCGCGACGCCCGTGTCGGGGCCGCCGGCAGGTTGTACACCTCCGGCCGTTGGGTCAGCAGGAAGAACGCGTTCAGGTGCTCCAGCCCGCCGGTCGCCCCCGGGCTGTCCGGCACGCCGTAGAGGTAGGCCGCCGTCTGCCCGAGCCCGTGCAGCTGCTCGACCCGGTGCGCCGCGCGCGCCTGCAACAGCTCGACCTCGCCGAACTGGATGCTCTCGGTCGGGCACGCCTTGGCGCAGGCCGGCTCCAGCCCGCCCTTCAGCCGATCGTAGCACAGCGTGCATTTATGCGCCTTGCCGTCCATCGTGGAGACGTCGACCACGCCGAACGGGCACGCCGGCACGCAGTAGCCACAGCCGTTGCAGATGTCCTGCTGCACCACGACGGTGTCGAACTCGGTGCGGAACAGCGCGCCCGTGGGGCATGCCTCCAGGCACGGCGCGTTGTGGCAGTGCTTGCACACGTCGCTGAGCATCAGCCAGCCGCTCTGGAACGGCGTCTCCACGCCGGAGCGCACGTCCTGCTCGACGAACGCGACATGGCGCCAGGTGTTGGCCGAAAGCTGGCCGGTGTTGTCGAAGCTCTCGCCGGTCAGCCCGATGTTGTCGGCCGGCAGGTTGTTCCACTCCTTGCAGGCGACCTCGCAGGCCTTGCAGCCGATGCACAGCGTGGTGTCGGTGAAAAAGCCGTACGACTTGCCCGGCTGGATCAGCACGCCGGCCGTCAGTTCGCTCTCGTTGGGGATCACCCCGTCGAGGATGGACTGGTGGTAGTCGAGCGCCCTCGGGTGCATGTCCATCAGCGCGCCCCCTCCAGGGCGTCGATCCTGGTAGCCACGCGGGCCAGGGCGTTGTCGCCGTCGCGGTAGGCGACGCGCACCGGGATCTGGTTGCGGCCCAGCGGCACGAGCTGCTCGGTCTCCATCGCGGCGTTAGGCGACAGCACGAACAGGCGAGAGACGCCGGCGCGATCGGTCATCTGGAAGCGGCCCTCCTGCACGATGGTGATCACGCCCTCGATGCTCTTCATCCCACACTCCGGCCCCAGGCTGCGCCCCGCGGCATACGCACCCGTGGGGCGAGTCCCGACAGGCCGCCGCGCGCCCGATCCGCCTCCTCCGGCCTCATCATGCCGCTCTGGCGTTATCGTGACAGCGCCCGTGATGGCGCCGAGTTGCCACGGACGCAACGCTGCGCCAGCGTCCGCGTCATCACGAATGCCGTCCCGTCCGGCACCGGCACGGCCTGTGCCGCCCGATCCTCACGTTCTGGAGTGCTTCGCATGGGCAAGATCAGCCGCGGTCCCGCAGCGCGCATGGGCAAGTTCCTGAAGGACTGGTCGCTGCCGCGCCAGCTCGCGGGGCAGAGCGGCCGCGACGTCGCCGCGCGCTCCACCGCGTCCGAGACGCTGCGCCCCCGCCTTGAGCACGCCGACCGCGTCGGCACCAGCATCTGCCCGTTCTGCGCCGTCGGCTGCGGCCAGCTCGTCTATGCCAAGGACGGCAAGCCGATCCACATCGAGGGCGACCCGCGCTCCCCGGTCAACCAGGGCACGCTCTGCCCCAAGGGCAGCGGCACGCTGGGGATGCTGCTCAGCCCCGAGCGCGTCACCCAGGTGATGTGGCGCGCGCCGCACTCCGACCGCTGGGAGCCGAAGCCGCTGGACTGGGCGATGGACCGGATCGCGATGCTGACCAGGCGCACCCGCGACGAGACCTACGCGGCCACGCTCCCCGACGGCACCGAGGTGAACCACACCCTGGGTATCGCCTCGCTTGGCGGCGCCACGCTGGACAACGAGGAGAACTACCTCATCAAGAAGCTGCTCGGCGGCGGCCTGGGCGTGGTCAACATCGAGAACCAGGCGAGGATATGACACTCCTCGTCGGTCCCCAGTCTGGGGACCTCCTTCGGACGCGGCGCGGCCACGATGGCGCTGTGGGACCTCGCGAACTCCGACGTCGTCGTGATCATGGGCTCCAACATGGCGGAGAACCACCCGATCGGGTTCCGCTTCGTCATGCAGGCCAAGGCGCGGGGTGCGACCATCATCCACGTCGATCCTCGGTTCACCCGCACCTCGGCGCTCGCTGACATCCACGCGCCGATCCGATCCGGCAGCGACATCGCCTTCCTCGGCGGGATCATCCACCACATCCTCGAGAAGGATCTGTGGTTCCGTGACTTCGCGCTGGCCTACACCAACATCGCCAACATCATTGAGGACGGCTACGGCGACCCGGAGCAGCACGACGGCGTGTTCTCCGGCTTCAACGCCGCGGAGCGCGACTACACGCACGACACCTGGCAGTACAAGGGCAAGGTCGTGCCCTCCTCAATCGCCGAGCATCGCGTCTCCACCCAGGAAGACGCGAGCGAGGGCTTCGAGACCATGACGGAGGGCCCGGCGCCGACCGACCCCACGCTGCAGGACCCGAACTGCGTCTATCAGATCATGCGGCGCCACTACGCGCGCTACACCCCGGAGATGGTGGAGAGCGTCACCGGCGTGGCGCGCGAGCAGTTCGTGCGCATCGCCGACGCGCTGGCCAGGAACTCCGGGCGCGAACGCACCGGCGCGTTCTGCTACGCCGTCGGCTGGACCCATCACACCACGGGCGTGCAGATCATCCGCGCCTGCACGATCATCCAGGGCCTGCTGGGCAACGTGGGCCGCCCTGGCGGCGGCATCATGGCGCTGCGCGGCCACGCCAGCATCCAGGGCAGCACGGACATCCCGACGCTGTACAACATGCTGCCGACCTACCTGCCGCAGCCCAGCGCGCTGAAGCCGCACGCCACGCTGGCGGAGTACCTGGAGACGGAGACGCCCGCCACGGGCTGGTGGCACAATTTCCCGAAATACATGGTCAGCCTGCTCAAGGCCTGGTACGGCGACGCCGCCACGCCGGAGAACGGCTTTGGCTACGCCAACCTGCCCCGCCTCACCGGCGACCAGTCGCAGTTGCCGATGACGCTGGCGATGGTGGACGGCGTGGTGCTCGGCCAGTTCGTGCTCGGGCAGAACCCGCTGGTCGGCGCGGTCAACGCCGACCTGGTGGAGCGCGGCCTGTCCAAGCTGGAATGGCTGGTGGTGCGCGACTTCGCCATGACCGAGACCGCGGAGTTCTGGCGCAAGGGCCGCCTGGTGCAGCGCGGCGAGCTGTCGCCCGAGCAGATCGGCACGGAGGTGTTCTTCATGCCGTGCGCACTGTCGGCGGAGAAGTCCGGCACCGTGACCAACACCAGCCGCTTGGTGCAGTGGCACGACGAGGTGGTCGAGCCGCCGGGGGACAGCCGCTCCGAGCTGTGGTTCATGTACCATCTCGGCCGCCGCCTGAAGGCGATGTATGCCGGCAGCACGGACCCGCGCGACCGCGCGATCCAGGCGCTGACCTGGGACTACCCGGTCAAGGGCGGGCGCGCCGAGCCGGAGGCGGAGGCGGTGCTCATGGAGATCAACGGCCGCACCGTCGCCGACGGCAGGCTGATCGCCACCTACAAGGACCTCAGGGACGACGGCTCCACCTCCTGCGGCGGCTGGATGTACAGCGGCATCTTTCCCCGCGAAGGCCACAACGTCGCCCGCTCGCGCAAGCCGGACGGTCCCGGCGGTCCAGGCAGCCATCTCGGCTGGGCGTTCGCCTGGCCGTCGAACCGGCGCACTCTCTACAACCGCGCCTCCGCCGACCCGGACGGACAGCCCTGGTCCGAGCGCAAGAAGATGATCTGGTGGGACGACGCGGACGCGAAATGGGCCGGCACCGACGTGCCCGATTTCGAGCCGACCAAGCGCCCGGACTATCGCCCGGACTGGAGCAAGCGCCCGCACGGCATGGATGCGCTGTCAGGCGCGGACCCGTTCATCATGGAGGCGGATGGCCGCTGCCAGCTTTTCGTGCCGTCCGGCCTGAAAGACGGACCCCTGCCCGCGCACTACGAGCCGATGGAGAGCCCGGTGCGCAACGCGCTCTACCCCGCGCAGCAGGAGAACCCGACGGTGCAGCTCTGGCCGCGCCCCGGCAACGAGACGCACCCGCCGGCGGACCCGCGCTTCCCCTACGTGTTCTCCACCTTCCGCCTGACCGAGCTGCACTGCGGCGGCATCATGAGCCGCGTGACCCCGCACACCGCCGAGCTTCAGCCGGAGGCCTTCGTGGAGGTCCCCGTCGAGCTGGCCGGGGAGCTGGGGATCGCCCACCTCGACTGGACCGTGCTGTCGACGCTGCGTGGCGAGATCGAGGTCAAGGCCATGGTCACGCGCCGCCTCAGGCCGTTCACCATCGACGGCAGGACGGTGTACCAGATCGCCATGCCCTGGGTGTTCGGCGGCGAGGGCATCGCGCACGGCGCCTCGGCCAACGTGCTGCTCGGCATCTACGGCGACGCCAACACCGGCATCCACTCCACCAAGGCGCTGACCTGCAACCTGAGGCGCGGTCGCCTGACCAACCAGGCGGGTCACAGTCATGGCCAATGATCCTGGCCTGGCCAGCAATCCCGCGACGCCTGGGGTCGAGGCTCGCGCCGTCGAGCGCCCGGAACCCGACCCGGGGCGGCGCGCCCTCGAGGCGTTCGACAGGGTGCTGGGTGAGAAGCCGGATGGCGGCGCGACCAAACGGGACCGGGAGCAGCTCGGGAACGACTTCTCCGAAACCACGCGCCTGATGTGCGGCTACCGCGACATCCTCATCCAGGCGCAACGGAGGGAGGGCGTGACGCCGGAGTCCCAGGCACGGCTGCAAAGGGTCAACAGCGTGCTCAGCACCGTGCTGGGCGGGCATTTCCCGCTCGGCGACATTCCGTGGAAGCAGGTCCAGGCGGCCAGGGACGAGTTCGCGCGGCTGCTTGCCCAGGGCTGACAGGACCTGCGCAGTTTCGCGGATTGCGTTGTCGCATTGGCATTGTCACCGCACCTGTTGCAGCGTGTCGGCATGACGAGGTCGGCAGGACTGCTTATCCTGGTTCCGCTCTGCGCGCAGGCGGCGCCGTTCTGCGTGCGCACTCCGGCCGTGCCGTCACGATGCCTGTATGTCGATCCCGGCCTTTGCCGCAGTGAGGCTCGGGCTCAAGGTGGCGAGTGCGTCGCCAACCCCCTGGAACCCCGCCCCGTGGTCGGGACCGGGCGTTACTGCGTCGTGGTGTCTGGCGGGCCGCTCGACTGCGTCTATCCCGATCGTTCGCCCTGCGAGCGGGCCGCGGCGCGCATGGGCAGCGGGTGCGTCGAGGTGCCGCAAACCGGAGGTGGCGAAGCACCACTGGCCGATCCGTTCCGGTCGGTGCGACCATACTGATACCAGCGGCCGCAAACATTGACCTGCGAGGCAGGCAAGGCTGGGCTCCCTCTCCGCCTGCCCTTCCAACGACCCAAGAGGGCCGTCGGAACCCTTGGCAGGCTCCGCCCAGACCCGCCCCTGCTTCAAGGCGGAGCCCTGGCCCCCCTGGACACGGCGCAACTCAAGGGAAGCCGGTCCAGGGGAGCTCCCCCTGGCGGGGTCCAGGGGCAGCGCCCTTGGCGAAGTTTGAGGCAGAGCCTCAACCTTGCTTCCTGGCCGGTCACACTCGGCCGCCGCT
>CAXSES010000027.1:3294-16976 GCA_964236225.1 uncultured Acetobacteraceae bacterium | reverse complement strand
GTTGCGGGGCAGCAAGGCCAGGGCTCTGCCCTGGACCCGCCAGGGGGAGCCCCCCCGGACCTGCCTTCCTCAAGGAAGCCGGTCCAGGCGGGCTTCTCCCCTGGCGAGTCCGGGCAGGGCCCGGCTTGCGGGCCGCGCCGCTACGCGCCCAGCCGGTCCGCCAGCGCCTCCAGGCTCCCGGCGACCACGTCCCACTCCTGCTCCGGCCCGAGATCCCCGCTCTGCGCCGTGCCGTGCTCCGTCGGCCGCGCCACGAACGCCGTGCGCAGCCCCAGGGCCCGCGCCGCCGCCAGGTCCGAGTTGTGCGCCGCGCACAGCATCACCTCCCCCGGCTCCAGCCGCAGCAGCCGGCACGCGCCGAGGTAAGTCTCCGGGTCCGGCTTGTAGTGCCCGAACAGGTCGGCCCCGAACACCATGTCCCACCCCAGGCCCGCCCGCTTCGCCATCGCCACCAGCAGCGCCACGTTGCCGTTCGACAGCGGCGCCAGAGTGAACCGCGCCCTCAGCCGCGCCAGCCCCGGCCGTGAGTCCGGCCACGGGTCCAGTTCGCGCCACAGCAGCGCCAGCCGGTCCAGCGTCGCCCCGTCCAGCGCCAGCCCGCGCTCCTCGCACAGCACCGCCAGGCTGGAGCGGTGCAGGTCGTCGAGCACCGTCCACGCCAGCTCGCCCCGCCGGACACGATCCATCGACGGCCGATACGCGCCCCGCCAGGCATCCACCAGCCCGGTCCAGTCCGCGTCCAGCCCCCGCTCCCGCCCGAACCGCTCCAGGTGGCGGACCAGGCTGGAGCGCCAGTCCACCACCGTGCCGAACACGTCGAACAGCAGCGCCCGCACCGGAGTGGTTGCGTTGATGGCCATCGCCGTCTCTCCCGTGCTGCCGCTGCCGCAAGCCGCCACGACTGCCGCGGGTTCCCGGCGAGAAGCAAGTTAAGGCCGGGCTCTGCCGGACGCGCCAAAGGCCCCTTCCTTCAAGCACGAGGCCTGGGAGTTGGAAGGCCGAAGGCTGGTAGCCATCACGGAAGGCATGTTGCCTCAACACACTGACGGTCTTTCTTCACATCTCGGGATTCCATAAGTGGGTAAGCTCTGGTAGCTAGGTGCGTGAGCTATGGAGACGCACTAATGCAGAATACCTCCCACGCGGTGATGGCTCAGCGGATTGAGCCCTCAAACGCGCCAGACGATTTTCCAACCCCGCCATGGGCTACTCGTGCTCTTTTGGAGCATGTCATAGGAAAGACAGACAAGCTTTCTCGCATGTCTTGCTTAGAGCCGGCCTGCGGAGCCGGGCATATGGCAAAGGTTCTTAACGAGTATTTTGAAAATGTCCAAAGCTCCGACATAAATTATTACGGATACGGTGCTGTAGCTGATTTCATAACAAAGCCTTTTGAACGAGAGGCTTTCGATTGGGTGATTACCAATCCGCCTTTTCGACTTGGAGAAGAATTTATTATAAAATCGCTCAATATTGCTCGGGTTGGAGTAGCAATACTTGCTCGTACGGTTTTTATTGAAAGTATTGGTAGATATGAGCGTATATTTAAGCAGCAGCCACTCACTAAATTTGCGCAGTTTTGCGAGCGTGTACCAATGGTTCGTGGTAGACTAGATAAAAAAGCAACTACTGCTACAGGTTATGCATGGTTAGTCTGGGAAAAATCTTACGAAAATGAACCAAAATTAGTCTGGATACCTCCATGCAGGAAAAAGCTAGAGCGTATTAATGACTATGACATACCCGTCAAATCCGTAAAAAGAAAATATATTATCTCCTCTATACAGCAAAGTATTTTGCGACAGTATATCTTAATTGATTAGTCTAATCCTCTGGTGTATGCAGAAGCTGTATCATTGCAGCGTCCACGTCATGCATTGCTCGTTGCAACGCATCTTTTGACGATCGCAATGCTTCGGTAGCCGCATGGATTGACCTACCAGACGAATAGGGCCCCGGTGGCGGAAGATCATTTTCTAGCGTCACATCTGCATCAGGGTACAGGTGCCCGCTCTGGACTTCTGCAATGCGGCCTTGGTTTACTCCAAACCAAGCAGCAATATCGTGTTTGCGATCACCACGTTCGACCATTCCTTTTACAATAGATGCGTCTGCTGCGGTTAGACGACGACCGCTTGGTTCTGCTCGATCTACCATCGTTACTCTTCCTAGTTTCAGGACAAATTTTGTCGATTCTGATAATAATCGAACAAAGCTGCTGAGGAAATATATCCCATGTGAACCGATAAAATCGCAAGCCCTTTGACGGATTTCCACCGTAGTTTTGGTTCGTCAAACGAGAGTGCTAACCCAGAGATACCTAGCACTCTCTAACCGGTTGCGATTGCTGGATTTTTGAGGCGCTACCTATCTTCAGGTTAGAACTCTCCGTCAAACTTAGACCATGTCCTAACTACGGTCTGCCGATTGGCCAAAATCGTATTTTCCTGAACAAATTGCAATTTCTGGATTTATCAGGTCGATTTTTTAGAACACGGTTTAAGTATTGGACTCCGAAGGCTCGGCCTTTGGCGGGGTCCAGGGCAGCGTCCCTGGCCTTGCCTGCTTCACGGCAGCCCGAGCAGCCGCCGCACGAATCCTGGCGCCAGCGCGGCCAGCGGGTTCACGCTCACCTTCGGCTCGTCCAGCGGCCCCTTGACCGTGTAGGTCGCCGCGAACACCCCGCCCCCCGGCTCCGGGCTGAACAGCCGCCCGACCAGCGGCAGCCGCCCCGGAAGCTGGTTGAAGAAGTAGGCCGGCACCACGGTGCCCGAGAGGTCGATGCTGTGCGCCGCGAGGTCCACCTGCCCCGACGCCGTCGCCCCGAGCGACACGCTGGTGGCCCGTGCGTCGCGCAGCGTGACCACCCCGTCCGCCATGCGGAACGGCAGCTCGACCAGGCCGAGATGCAGCCCCGGCCCGTGCAGCAGGTCGACGATGCCGTACACGGTGATCGCCTGCAGCACGCGCCCTGCCGCGGGCGCGTCCGTCACGTTGAGGTCGTCCACCCGCAGCGTGCCGGCGAGCGCCTGCCCCGGCCCGTCCTGCCCCGGCCCGTCCTCCCCCAACCCGTCCCCCAGCGTGCCGTCCAGGCTCAGCCGCCCGCCTTGCACCGCGTCGGTCACGTCCAGCGACGACAGCAGCGCCCCGGCATCCGCCGCCTTCAGCGCGACACGGCGCGCCGTGCCCGCCGCCTGGTCCCGCCTAGGCTGCGCCGCCACCGTCAGCAGCAGCGAGCCGGCCCCGCCGCCGGCGCGGAGCTGCGCCGCGTCGATCCTGCGCCCGTCACCCTCCGCATGCGCCACCACCGGCGCGATCGGGCGCTCCCGCGCCAGCAGCACCCGGTCGAACCGCGCGTCGAGCACCCAGGACGTCCCCGCCCGTCCGGTCGCGGCCGTGCCCGCGAGTCCCGCCCGCGCCTCGCGCGCCGCCGCGCCGGCGGATGAGGCGATGCCTGCCGGCGATCCCTTGGCCTGCGGACTCGCGCCGGCCCCGCCGCCCGCGCCCGCCGTCGTGGCGCCGAACTGCGACGACAGGTCGAGCACCGCGCCGGTGACGCTCGCCCGGACCGCGCCGCCCTGGCGCTGCGGGAAGCGCACCGTGGCGCTGGCCTCGGTGCGCCCGATCGTTGCGTGCTCGACGTGCAGCACTGTGGCGCGCCCTCCGCCGCCTTCCGCCCGGCCGCGCAGCGCCAGCCCCGGCGCCGTCGCGTGCAGCGACTCCACGCCACGCAGGCGGCCGTGATCGAGCAGCAGTACCACATGCGCCTCGGCGGGCGGTCCTGCCGGCTTGCTCCAGCCCAGGGGCACCGTCAGCGCCGCTGCCGACAGGTCTGCCGCCACCGCCACAGTGGCCTGCCCGTCGCGGCGCTCGCTGTACTCCGCCCCCAGCCCCACCGGGCCGGCGACCACGCCCGCGAGGTCGAGCCCCGCCTCGCCCAGCCGCGCCGCGTCGCCCCTGCCCCGCAGCGTGGCGCGCTGCACCACCTGACCGGGACCGCCGCCGCGGAAATCCATGCCCAGCGTCAGGCGCACCGGGATGCGCGCCACCGTGCCGGTGCCCCGCGCCGACAGCGCCTGCGTGGTGGCGTCGAGGTCGAGCACCCCGTCGTCCAGGCTCTGCCCCGCCGCCACGTCACCCAGATGCACCGCGACGAGGTGCGTGTGCGAGTGCACCTCGATCTGGTCGGCGTCGAGGTCGCGCTCCAGCGGGACCACGAGGTCGAGGCGGCTCTCGAACCGCCCGCGCGGCGCGGCGAAGCCCGGCGGGTGGTCCGAGAGCAGATGCAGCCGTGGGTGCGACAGCAGCCGCACCAGCGTCGCCACCCCGCCGCCGAGATCCACCCCGATCGTCGCCACCTGGTCCTTCGCCGCGAGCCCGGTGATCCGCACCAGCCCGGCGCCGAGCCGCACGCCGTTCCCTGCCGCGCCCGCGCCCCGCCCGCCCGCCTTGCCGTCGCCCGCCTTGCCGTCGCTCGCCTCGGGCCCGCCCGCCACGCTGCCGCCCTGGGTCGCCACGCTCAGAGCATCCGGCCCCTCCAGCACCAGGCGCGCCCGCATGTGCTCCAGCGGCGGCACCGGCCGCAGCCAGTGCAGCGTCGCGTCGTCGCCGAGAAGCTCGCCCGCCGCCGCCGTCAGACGCGGGTCCGCCCCGTCCGCCGCCGCGCGCAGCGTCAGCCCGACATGCCCGTCATGCGCCGTGCCGGCCGTGATGTTGCGCGTCACCCAGGCCTGGGCGCCGCGCGCGATCCCCGCCGGCCAGTACTCGGCCAGCTCCGCGAACGCCGCGTGATCGACGCCGAGCGAGACCTGCGCCAGCACGCCCTGCGTGTCGCGTCGCAGCGTCGCGGTGCCGGTGAAGGTCGGCGGCGGCGCCCGCGCGCCCGTCGGCGCCGCCATCGCCAGCCGCTCCAGCGTCAGCGTCGCCGCGTCCGGGGTGCCCTCGCCGCGCAGCGACAGCCCCGCCAGACCAAGCGCCGTGCCGCCCGCCGCCACCCGGCCCGCCCCCGCCGCGAGCGTCGCCCCGTAGTGGCGCGGCGACAGCGCCGGGTCGAGCGCCGCCTCCGCGTCCAGGGTCGTCGGCGCGTCCAGCGCCGCCAGCGCCGCGCCGATGCCCTGGGGCAGCCCCGGCGCCAGCCGCCCCAGCGCCGCCGGGCTGAACGGGTCCAGGTGCGCGCGCAGCACGCTCCACCCCGCCTGCCGCGGATCGGGCCGCAGCGACACCAGCAGCGCGTCGCTCGTCCCGGCTGCGTGCGTGCCGTCGGGCGCGGCGTCCGGCGTCGCGCGCACCGACAGCGTCACCGCCGCGTCGCCGACCAGCCCCGAGGCCTCGCGGCGCAGGGCGATGCGCGGCGACGACCCGGCCCAGGTCACGCCGGAGGGCCGGTCCACGAGCGTGACCCGCGTGTCCGTCGCCAGCAGGTCGCGCAGCCCGGCGAGCCGGCGCGGCGGCCCCGTGTCCGGCCCGGCATCGGCCAGCGCCGGCAGCGCCGTGCCGTCCGCGAGATGCAGCCCGTCCGCCTCGCGCACCAGCTCGACCCGCGCCGCGTCGATCGCCACCACGCCCGGCTCCACCCGCCCGGCGGCCAGCGGCGCCAGGGCCAGGCTGACCTCCAGCCGCTCCGCAATGGCCACTGGCTGGCCGGGCGGTCCGACCCGCGCCCCGCGCAGCACCACCCGCAGCGGCGCCCCCGGGTCGCGGAAGCCCGACCAGCCCAGCGTCAGGCCGGACAGCGAGAGCCGCACCCCCCGCGCCCGCGCCGCCGCCTCCACCCTGGGCACGAGCCAGTCCAGCGCCACCGGCCCCTGCGACAGCCGCCACGCCAGCCCTCCCGCGAGCGCCAGCAGCAGCAGCGCCCCGCCCAGCCCCGCGAGCACCCCCACCCGCAGCATCCGCCCCGCGCCGCCCGCCGCGCCCCGCCACGCCGCGCGCCACCGGAGGCCGCCTCGCCCTGCGCTCCACTCGGCGGCCGTCGCCGATGCGTCCGCGGCGTCCGGGTGGCCGCGCGGCTCGCGTCGCGCCGTGCGGGGCGGTTCCGGCCGGTCGGCGGCGGCCGTGGCGTCGTCCTGCCTCCGCGCGGTCGTCGCCGGGGCCGCCGCTGCCGGAGCTGCCGCTGCCGGGGCCGCCGCTGTCGGGGCTGCCGCTGCTGCAACGGCCGTCATCGGGTCTGCCGCAGGCGGCGCTTGACCCCGCAGGTTCACCGCGCCGAGCCTGCGCCATGGCGTTCGTCCTGCCCGGCCACTGGCCGTCCCCCGCCGATGCGCCGGCCGCCGCGCGCCTGCTCGAGGAGTTCGCGGCGCTGGGTCCGCAGGAATCGCGGCTCGCTGGCCTGGCCGCGCCGCGGGCCATGCTGGCCTGCCTCGGCGGCAACAGCCCCTATCTGGCAGGGCTGGCGCTGCGCGATCCCGGCTGCGTGCGCCGGCTGGTGCGGCTCGGCCCGGAGGCGGTGCGGCACTGGGCGATGACCGCCCTGTCCAGGACGCCGCCCACGGCGGAGCGCCCCGCGGTCGCCGCCGCCCTGCGCGCCGCCAGGCGACGCGTGGCGCTCGCCACCGCGCTCGCCGACCTCGGCGGGCTGTGGGGCCTGGAGCAGGTGACGGGCGCCCTGTCCGACCTCGCCGACGCCGCGCTCGGCCTCGCGGTGTCGCACCTCCTGCACGCCGCCCGCGCCGACGGCCTGGTTCTGCCCCGCCGCGCCCCTACCCCAGCGGCCGACCCGGAGGCGGCCTCGCCCGGCCCGCTCCCGCCGCGGCCTGCCGCCCGCGCCCTCGGTCCGGGCAGCGGCTTCGTGGTGCTCGGCATGGGCAAGCTGGGCGCCCGCGAACTGAACTATTCGAGCGATGTGGACCTCGTGCTGCTCTACGACCCCGCAATCCACCCCTACCACGACGCAGAGGGCCGCGCCGACCCCTCCGCGCCGCCCGCGCGCCGCAGGACGCGCGCCGGACGCGGGCAGCCCGTCGATCCCGGGGCGGTGTTTGCCCGCCTGGCGCGCGGGCTGGTGGCGCTGATGGAGGCGCGCGAGGACGGCGACATCGTGTTTCGCGTCGATTTGCGCCTGCGCCCCGACCCCGGCGCCACGCCGCCGGCGATCTCGCTGCCCGCGGCGCTGGCCTACTACGAGGGCATGGGGCGGAACTGGGAGCGTGCCGCGATGATCAAGGCGCGCCCGGTGGCCGGAGACCTCGCGCTGGGCCGCGGCTTCCTCGAAGCGATCCGCCCCTTCGTCTGGCGCCGCCACCTGGACTTCGCGGCGATCGCCGACATCGCCGGCATGAAGCGCCGCATCGACCGGCACCAGCGGCCCGACGCGCCCGATCTCCTCTCCGCCGCCGTCGGGAGTGCGGGCACGGGCGCAGCGGGGGCAGGTGCAGGGGGGCCGGGCGCAGGGAAGGCGGGCGCAGCCGGGGGTGCGCCGGGGAGCGCCCCAGGGGGCGCCCTCGACGACGTGGCGCTGCTGCTCGGGCACGACCTCAAGCTCGGCCAGGGCGGCATCCGCGAGATCGAGTTCCTGGCGCAGACCCTCCAGCTCGTGTGGGGCGGGCGCAACCCGCTGCTGCGCGAGCCGCGCACCGTGGCGGCCCTGCACCTGCTCGCGGACGCGGGCCAGATCGCGCCCGCCATCGCCGACGCCCTGGACGAGGCGTATCACGTCCTGCGCCGCGCGGAGCACCGCCTGCAGATGGTCGCCGATCGCCAGACCCACAGCCTGCCTGCCACGCGCGCCGGTCTCGACGCCTTTGCCCTGTTCCTGGATTTCGAGGATGGCGCGGCGCTGGCGCACGCACTGCTCGCCCGGCTGCGCGCGGTGCACGCGGCGTTCGGCGCCTTGACCGCGCCGCCCGTCACGCGGCCCCGCACCCCAGCGCATCCCGATGCGATCCGCCACGGCGGCGCCCGGCACCCGCATGATCGCGCGGCGACGTCGGCGCCCGGTGCCCCCCACCTTGCGACACCTGGCCTTGCGGCACCCGGCCTGACAGCACCAGACCAGGCGGCGCCCTATCCCGCCACGCTCGACATCGGCGACGGGGCCGAGGCCATCGCCCCGGCCACGCTCGCCACCCTGTCGGCGCTCGGCTTCGAGCGTCCGGACGCCGCGGTGGCGATCCTGCGCGGGTGGCGCGCCGGCCGGCCGCGCGCCCTGCGCTCGGAGCGGGCCCGCGCTCTGGTCGCCCGGCTCACCCCCGCCCTGCTCGCCGCCCTGCGCGACAGCCTTGCCCGCGCGTTTGCCGGCGTGCCCGGCCGCCCGGACACGGCGCGCCCCGCAGTGCCGGGCAGCCCGTCGATCGACCGCCTGCTCGCCCGCTTCGACGCGATGCTGTGCGGCCTGCCCGCGGGGGTGCAGATGCTGTCGCTGTTCGAGCGCAACCCGGCGCTGCTCGGCCGGGTGGCCACCGTGCTCGGCGCCGCTCCCTCGCTCGCCGACCACCTGCAGGCGGTGCCGGCCGCGATCGAGGGCCTGCTGCGCCCCGACGACATCGACCCGGACCCCGCCGGGTCGCTCGCCTTGCAGTTGGGCGACGCGGACGCGCTCGACGCGGCGCTGAGCGTGGCGCAGCGCTTCCTGCGCGGCGAGGAGTTCCGCCTGAGCTGCGCCCAGCTCGAGGGCCGCCTCGACCCGGACCGCGCCGGCCTGGCCCGATCCCTGCTGGCCGACGCGGTGCTCGACGCGATGCTGCCCCGCGTGCTGGCCGAGCACCGCCGCCGCTACGGCAGCGTGCCCGGCGGCGCCATGGCGGTGGTCGCCCTCGGCAAGGCCGGCGGGCGCGAGATGATGGCCGGCTCCGACCTCGACCTGATGCTGGTCTACGACCACCCGGACCGGGTGGCGGAGAGCGACGGTCCGGACGGCGCGGGCGCGCCCGCCTCGGCCCGGCGCGTCCCTGTCAGCCAGTACTACATCCGCGCCGCCCACGCCCTGGTGGCGGCGCTGACCTCGCCCGGCCGCGAGGGGCCTCTGTATGCCGTGGACATGCGGCTGCGCCCGTCGGGCAGCAAGGGACCGGTGGCGGTCTCGCTCGCCGGCTTCCGCCGCTACCACGCGGCCGATGCCTGGACCTGGGAGCGCATGGCGCTGACACGCGCCCGCGTGGTCGCCGCCCCGCCCGCGATGCGCGCGCGCGTCGAGGCGGCGATCCGGGCCGCCCTCGCGCTCGCCCTTGCTCCCGCGCCGCGTCCCGCCCCCCGCGGCCCCGCCCCCGCCTCCCGCGGCTCCGGCGCGGCCTCGTCCGCCGGCCGCGTGCTGGCCGACGCCGCCGCGATGCGCGCCCGTCTGGCGCGCGACCTGCCGCCGTCCGGGCCGTGGGACGTCAAGCACCGGCGCGGCGGGCTGATGGAGGTGGAGTTCGTCGCCCAGGCGCTGCAGCTCGCCCATGCTGGCCTCCATCCCTCGGTCTGCCGGCCCAACACCACCGACGCCCTGCGCGCCCTGGCCGGGGCCGGCGTGCTCGACGCAGCGGACGCCGCGGCCCTGGTGCGGGCCGACCTCGCTTGGCGGACCGTGCAGGGTCTGCTGCGCATCGCGGTCGGCGCAAGGCTGCCCGACACGCTGCCGGCCCCCGCGCTGTCGCTGCTGGCCGCGGCGCTGCGCGTGCCGGTCGGGGACGAGGACCCGGAGCGCGCGCTCCAGGCCGACTTCGCCGCGCTGGGCGAGGCGGTGCGCGCGGTGTTCACCCGGCGGGTGGGGCCGGTCGCGGCGTGACGCCCGCCGCGGGCGGGACGCCGACCTGACTTAAACAGGTGGATTCCAAAGGCGAGCCTTTGGCGGAGTTTGAGGCGGAGCCTCAACCTTGCCTGCCCGGCTCCTCACGTGCGGCAGGCCTCGTCGTCAGGCCGCCGGCCTGACCGCGACGCCGATGAGCCGGCCCTCACGGTCCACGACCGGCAGCTCGCCCGTCGGTTCGGCCCGCAGCCGGTCCACGGCCTCGGCCTCGCCGGCATCCGCGGCAAGCGGCCTGACGGGCTCCATGAGGTCGGCGACCGCGGCGGTCGACAGCACCGGCGGCAGCGCCCCCGGATGTCCGGCGTCGGCGGCGTCGATCCGCCCGGCCAGGCGCGCCTTGTCGTCGATGGCATACAGCCGTATCGGGCGCCCCGATGCCTGCCCTGCCTTGCCGACAAGACGCCCCAGCAGCTCCGGGTAGCTCGCGGCGACCGAGATCGTCTCCGCGCCCGGCGCCAGCAGGGACTGGTAGTGCGGGCAGGCCTCGGACGATCGGGCGTCCGCCGCCCTGCGCGCGACGTGCAGCCGCCCGGAATACACCGAGCGGGGGTCGAGCCTTCGCGCGACGATGCTGGCCCCCGCCACCGCGAGCAGGGTCGGCACCATCATCGACGTCATGTGGTCGGTGAGTTCCAGCATGAGCACGACGGCCGCGATGGGCGCCTGCATGCTGGCCGCGAGGACCGCCGCCGCGCCGATCAGCGCGTAGCTGCCGGGTGCCGCGCCCGGCCACAGCAGGGACCAGAGTCGGCCAAGCGACTCGCCGAGCGTCGCGCCGTACATCACGCTCGGGGTGAACAGCCCGCCCGGCGCGCCGCTGCCGAGGCAGGCGGCCGTCGCCAACGGCTTGAGGACGGTGAGCGCCAGCAGCAGCGCGATCCCGGGCGTGCCGCCGAAGCCCAGCTGCGCCGCGTCCTTGCCGTTGCCGAGAAGCTGCGGGAACCAGATGGAGAGCGCCGCCAGGGCCGCGAAGACGACGACCGGCGCGGCCATCGCGGGCTCCCGCTTCGGCTTGAGCCCGTCGGCGAGCACGATCAGCCGGACGAAGGCCACGCCCGCGCAGCCGGCGATCGGGCCGAACAGGATCGACCAGACCAGCTCGCCGGAGGTGACGGGATAGGAGGGAACGGCATAGGTCGGCTGGTCGGGAAGGAAGCGCCAGGCCACCAGGGTCGCGACGACGGAGACCACGAGGGCGGGCGGGACCAGGGGAAGCGCCAGCGTGCCGAGCAGCACCTCGAGCGAGAACAGCGCTCCGCCCAGCGGCACGTTGTAGACGGCGCTCATGCCGGCCCCGGCGCCGCAGGCGGCGAGCAGGCGCGTCTCCGCGCCGGTCAGCCCGACGGTGTGCGACAGCCGGCTGGCGATCGCGGCCCCCGTCTGCTTGGGCGCGGACTCCCGGCCGAGCGACGCCCCCATGGCGACCAGCACCATCGAGAACGCCGCCTGGATGATGGTCTTGGCCGTCGCCATCCGGCCAGAATGGAACCAGATGCGTTCGTTCAGGTCGCCGGCGCGTCCGCCGGGGCTGTGCCTGAGCAGCCAGACGCCGGCGCTGGCGAGCAGGCCGGCCGAGCAGACCACGACCACCCGGCGCGTCGCCGTGGCCTTCTGCACCGCATCCAGGAACATGCCGGACTCATAGGAGTAGCAGAGGTGCTGCACCGTCCGCAGCAGCCACATCAGCAACCCGGCGCCAACCCCTGTGCCGATCCCGGTCAGCACCGCCACCGTCCAGAAGCGCCGCGAGAACCCGAGCAGGTGGCCTGCCGCGTCGTTCGGCTGCGCGAAGCTCCAGCCGGAGTCGGGCGTGGCGGCCGTCCGCTCGTCCATCAATGCCCCGACGCGCGGCGGAGGGACGTCCGGCCCGGCCTCGCCGGCGGAGGCTCGCGCAAGGCGCGGATGCCGGGCGTTCCCGTGCGGCGCGGACTGGTCCACTGCCGCGCTTCCTCGAACGCCCGCCTGGACGGGCTGGCGTCGCGTCCCCGGCGGTCGCGCCCGAGCCTCGATGTCTCTGCGTGGAACTTGTCGCTCTCGGCGATGGCGCGGTCGATCCGCATGATCTGCTCGGGAAGGTCGAGCCCAGGCAGGCCAATGTCGCTCATCGGGATACGTCCCCAGACCGCGCCCGATGCGCCGGCCTGTGCGCATTGTGCGCGCACGCGGCGGCTGATCAAGTCCAGGGAAGGCCAACGGTTAGGCAAGGCCAGGGCTCTGCCCCGATGCTTGAAGACGGGGACCCGCCAGGGCGAGCCGCCCTGGACCGGCGCACTCAAGGGGCGGCGGCACATCGCGCAAGGGTGTGCCGCAGACCCAGGTCGAGGTTTCCAGAGACGAGCCTTTGGCGGGGGCCCCGCTTCAAGGCATGGGGCAGCGTCCCTGGCCTTGCCTGCCTACGGCAGCGACGCCGCAAAGGTCGGCCGCATGGAGACGCCCGCGCGCTGCTCGAACGCGTAGCCGAGCGCCAGCATCCGCGCGTCCGACCAGGCCGGGCCGATGAACGACAGGCCGACCGGCAGGCCGGAGACCGCGCCCATCGGCACCGTGAGGTGCGGCACGCCGGCCACCGCCGGCAGCGTGGAGGTGCTGCCCATCGCGTGGTCGCCGTTCACCGCGTCCACCACCCAGGCCGGCCCCATCGTCGGCGCCACCAGCGCGTCCAGGCTGCCGTCCCCCAGCATCCGGTCGATCCCCTCCGGGCCGGCCAGGCGCTTGGAGGTGGTCAGCGCCGCGCGGTAGGCCGGGTCGTCCAGGCCGGGGCCGGCCTGCGCCTTGAGGAACAGCTCCTGGCCGAACAGCGGCAGCTCCTCGGCGGCGCGGGCGTCGTTGAACGCGATCACCGCGGCGAGCGTGCGCGCCGTCACGGCAGGCGCCGCGTCGGCCAGGTAGGCGTCGAGGTCGGCCTTCAGCTCGGTCATGAGCACGAGGCCCTCGGCGTCGGAGATGCGCTGCATGGGCGGGACCTGTCCGGCCGCGTCCGCCTCGGCCGCGCCGGGCAGGGCGTCGATCTCCACCAGCACGGCGCCCGCGTCGCGCAGGGTGTTCAGGGCGCGGGCGAACACAGCGTCGGTTTCCGGGTGGAAGCCGGCGGCGAAGCGCATCACGCCGAGGCGCGCGCCGTGCAGCGCGTGGGCGTCGAGGGCTGCGACATAGTCCGCGCGGTGCGCATCGGCCTGCGCGGTGGCGGGGTCGAGGGAGTCGGTGCCGGCCATGACGCCGAGCAGCAGGGCGGCGTCGCGCACGCTGCGCGCCATCGGGCCGGCGGTGTCCTGGCTGTGCGAGATCGGCACGATGCGGCTGCGCGACACCAGGCCGAGCGTGGGCTTGAGGCCCACGATGCCGGTGAGCGAGGCGGGGCAGGTGATCGAGCCGTCTGTCTCTGTGCCCACCGCGAGCGCCACCAGGCCCGCCGCCACCGCCGCGGCGCTGCCGGAGGAGGAGCCGCAGGCGGAGCGGTCGAGCGCGTAGGGGTTGCGCGTCAGGCCGCCGGCGGCGCTCCAGCCGCTGATCGAGCGCGAGCCGCGTATGTTGGCCCACTCGCTGAGGTTGGCCTTGCCCAGGATCACCGCGCCGGCCGCGCGCAGGCGGGCCACCAGCGGGGCGTCGCGGCCGGTGACGTTCTGCGCCAGGGCCAGCGAGCCGGCGGTGGTGGCCACCGGGTCGGCGGTCTCGATGTTGTCCTTGACGAGGATCGGCACGCCATGGAGCGGGCCGCGCGGACCGTGGGCCGCGCGTTCGGCGTCGAGGGTGCGCGCGTCCTCCAGGGCGCGCGGGTTGAGCGCCAGCACCGCGTGCAGCGACGGACCCGCGCGGTCCAGCGCCGCCACCCGCGCCAGCGCCGCCGCCGTCGCGGCCTCGGCGCCGAGCGTGCCGTCGCGTAGGGCCGCGGCCAGCTCCGTGGCGCCGGGCTCGCGAAGACCGGGCTCGCCGGGACCGGGCTGCTGGGCCGCCACGGGGA
>CAXSES010000027.1:0-3194 GCA_964236225.1 uncultured Acetobacteraceae bacterium | reverse complement strand
CCGGGCTCGCGAAGACCGGGCTCGCCGGGACCGGGCTGCTGGGCCGCCACGGGGACGGTCATCAGCAGGAGGCCGAGCAGGAGGAGGGCTGGGGCATGGGTCATCGTCCGCGCTCTGTTGTGCCGCCGCAGCGTAACAGGCGGCGGTGGCAGCGGAAGGGGCGGCGCGGCCCGGCGCGGCAGGGCTGGCAGGAGGCAGGATCGAGGTCCCGCCTCAGCCCGTCGCTGCGGGCTCGGGGTGACGGCGATGTTCGTGCGAAAGTTGCAACCCTGGCCAGAATGACCGAGATTTAATCATGCTGCCTTGCCGATGTCTCGCGACGCATGGCGGAACTGTCTATTGCTGTCACCTCGACGTCCAGGGCGCCGGCGGGGCGCAGCCTCCGCCCCGTGCCGCCCCTCTCCCGGAGCCGATCCTGGCCCAGTACCTCGTCGCACGAGCCAATGCCTTGGTGGTCTGCATGCTCGTCGCGGTCCTGGCGCTGACGGGCGCCGCGACGTGGGAGCGGCTCGACGCCATGCGCGCGGCTCGGCACCTGTCGCAGCACAGCTACGAGGTGCTCGACACGCTGAAGGAGCTGGGCCTCACGGTGCGCGGCGCCGAGACCGGGCAGCGCGGCTACCTGCTGACCGGCAGCGACGCCTATCTCGCTCCCTATGCGGCCGCGCTCGGGCGGGTGACCTTCCTCGAAGGCGAGCTGCAGCGCCTCACCGCGGACAACCCCGCCGCCCAGGAGCAGCTCGCGGGCCTCGCCCCCGTGCTGCAGCGCAAGCTGGAGGAGCTGGCGCAGACCGTGGAGCTGCGCCGCCAGGACGGGCTGGAGGCGGCGATGCGCCTGGTGCGCAGCGACAACGGCCGCATCCTGATGGCGCAACTGGAGGGCACGCTCGCCACGCTGACCGCCGGCGAACGCACGCTGCTCGACTCCCGCCTCGACGAGACGGAAAGCCGCGGCCTCTGGGCGGGTTGGCTGCTCGCCGGCGGCACCGTGCTGGCGATGGTCATCCTGCTGTGGGCCGCGCGCCTGCTCAACCAGGCCTGGCGCCGCTCGAGCGACGCGGAGGATCGCCAGCGCACCCTGGCGCTTCAGCTCCGCACCACGCTCGACAGCCTCAGCCAGGGCGTGGGCGTGTTCGGCCCCGACCACAGGCTGCGCCGCTGGAACGACTGCTTCGGCGCCCTGCTCGCCCTGCCCAGGGCCATGGTGCGCTCCGGCACGCCCTACGTCGCGCTCGCCGAGCACACCGCCGGCGAGGCGGGCGCCAACCAGGCGGGCGCCAACCAGGCGGGCATCGACCAGGTGGGCGCCAACCAGGCGGGCATTGACCAGGCCGGGGCCGGCCAGGCCGGGGCGGAGGGAGTCGGGGCGCAGGGCAGGGCATCCGGCGGCGGCCTGCTGGAGAGCGGCGAGCAGATCCGCCACGGGCGCCATTTGCAAGGCAGCCCGGTGATGTACGAGCGTACCCGCGCGGACGGGCGCCAGCTCGAGATCCGGCGCACCGCGCTGCCCGATGGCGGTTTCGTGCTCACCGTCAGCGACATGACGCGGCGCGCGCAGGCGGAGGCGGTGCTGCGCGAGGCGCAGAAGATGCAGGCCATCGGCCAGCTCACCGGCGGCATCGCCCATGACTTCAACAACCTGCTTACGGTGATCCTCGGCAATTTGGAGTTCGCCGCCGCCAAGCTCGCGGCCGAGCCGGGGCTGCGGGCGCGGATCGAGCGCGCCACCTGGGCGGCGCAGCGCGGCGCCACGCTGACCGGGCAGCTCCTGTCCTTCGCGCGCAGGCAGCCGCTGGCGCCGAAGCCGATCGACCTCGCGCACGCGATGCCGGAGCTGGTGCCGCTGCTGCGCCGCACGCTCGGCGAGCACATCGACATACGCTACGTCGAGACCGCAGGCCTGTGGCCCGCGCTCGCCGACGCGGCGCAACTGGAGAGCGCGGTGCTCAACCTCGCCCTGAATGCCCGCGACGCGATGCCGGGCGGCGGGCGCCTGACCATCGAGCTGGCCAACAAGGTGCTCGACGAGGACTACAGCCGCGGCCACGCCGAGGTCGTGCCCGGCGACTACGCGATGCTCGCGGTGTCGGACACCGGCTGCGGCATGACGCCCGAGGTCGTGGCGCGGGTGTTCGAGCCGTTCTTCACCACCAAGCCGGACGGCGCGGGCACCGGGCTCGGCCTGGCCATGGTGTTCGGCTTCGTCAAGCAGTCGGGCGGCCACGTGAAGATCTACTCCGAGCCCGGCGAGGGGACCACGGTGCGCCTCTACCTGCCGCGCCCGGTGGGCGGCGCTTTGCCTGCCCCGGCCGCCGCCCGCGCCCCGGTCGAGCTGCCGCGCGGCTCCGCCACCGTGCTGGTGGTGGAGGACGACCCCGCGGTGCGCGAGATCGCCACCGCCATCCTGGGCGACCTCGGCTACCGGGTGATCGAGGCGGCCGACGGCGAGGAGGCGCTGCGCGCGTTCGGCGCCCACATGGCGGACGTCGACCTGCTGCTCACCGACGTGGTGCTGCCCGGGCGGCTGCGCGGGCGCGAGGTCGCGGAGCGGATCACCGCGATGCGGCCCGAGGTCAGGGTGCTGTTCATGTCGGGCTACACCGAGAACTCGATCGTGCACAACGGGCGGCTCGACGACGGGGTGCAGCTCATCGCCAAGCCGTTCAAGCGCGAGCAGCTCGCGCGCAGGGTCGCCGAGGTGCTGGGCGCCGGCGCGGACACGCTCAACGTGGTGGCGCTGCGACCGCGCCAGGACGGGTGAGGGGGGCGGCTGCCGAGGAAGGTTGAGGCTTTGCCTCAAACTCTGCCGAAGGCTCGCCTTTGGAATCCACTTGTCTCAGTAAAGCCGGTCCAGGGGCGGCTCGCCCCTGGCGGGTCTAGGCAGAGCCCAACCTTGCTTGCCGACCCAGCCGTCAGGCAGGCCGTCCGGCACAGGGGAGGTCAGCCTAGAGGAAGGAACAACCGATCTCTGTTGGCCATCGTCGCAGGGTTTGTTATTTATTCTGACTTTAGAGCAGTGGGGCGCCGATGGGCTGGGAGGATCAGGGACGGCAGGATTACGGCTGGTTCGGTCATGGCACCGGACCCGGAGGCGAGACGGAGACGTCCGGCAGTGGCCTGTTCGGTCCAGGCCAACTCGGGAACCGGGCGATGGCGGCGGTCCACGGCTCGCTCGCGGCGCTGCCAAAGGCTTT